>JAHHIL010000009.1 GCA_019358975.1 Trichocoleus desertorum ATA4-8-CV12 | reverse complement strand
GCGTAGCGCATACCCCTCAACTCACGCGGGATGTCCGTGTATCCCGACGCTCACCGTTGGCGTAGCCTGCCGAAGGCATAGCGGTAGAGCGCGGGACTTACAGCCTCCCGAACCCACCACCAGTTAACCCATTACAGATTATCTGATTGTAAATTTAGTTTTTTTGCTCCCGGATCTAGAGAATTTTCTCAAAGGAGTGCTATACTTAGAAACGCGATGGCGAGCGTGGCCAAGAGGTTAAGGCAGTGGATTGTGGTTCCACCATTCGCGGGTTCAATTCCCGTCGTTCGCCCTTTAATCCAGATTAGATAAGCTGAAGCAACGCTGATTTTCCAGTGTTACTCAAATTAAACTGTCAAACAACCGCTAGCAAACAGTTCAAGCTGTAGAAACTAGCTGGAAAATTAACAGCATTCTGCAAGCTTGAGTGTTAGGGTTAGACATCCAGTCCACTTGGAGCGGTGAAAGATTGCAAAAAAGTCTTCTCACACCAAGAACATGCACCCACCTCAAACCCAATCAGAGCAAGCTCTACAAAGGAATCCTGCTTTTGAGAAATTATTAGACTACCTGAAGCAAAGTCACGGGTTTAGCTTCACAGAATATAAGCCCTCTAGCTTGATGCGTCGAGTCCAGCTGCGAATGGAACAAGTTGGAATAGACGCTTATAGTGATTACACAACTTATCTGCAAGCAAACCCAGATGAGTTTGGCTTCTTGTTTAATACGATTGAGATTAACGTCACTGATTTCTTTAGAGACCCATTAGCTTGGGAGTATCTGGTGACTGAGATCATTCCTTGGATTCGGGATCAGAAAAAGGCTGATGAACCCATCAGGCTTTGGAGTGCTGGATGTGCGTCTGGAGAAGAAGTTTACTCGCTTGCTATGACGCTCGCTGAAGTATTAGGGATAGAGCAGTATCAAGAGCGAGTGCGAATTTTTGCCTCTGATGTCGATGTGGAAGCTCTAGAGCAAGCTCGTCAAGGTTGCTATGCTGCCAATCGGATTGCTCCTGTACCTTTAGCTCTGCAAGAACGTTACTTCGAACGAGACGGGGACTGCTACCGCGTTCGATTAGAACTGCGAAAGCCGTTGCTCTTCTTTCGTCATAACCTGCTAGAAGACCCACCAATGTCTAAAATTGACCTGCTGGTGTGCCGAAACGCCTTGATTTATTTTAATTGTGTGGGCCAAAATAAAGCCCTGGTTCGCTTCTACTTCAGCCTTAGAAGTACAGGAATTCTATTCTTAGGGAGTTCGGAGTCATTGCCGCAGCAGCATAGATTATTTAGGACTCTGAGTATGAAGCATCATATGTTTAGCAAAGCGGATAAATCTTCTCTGACCCCAAGCCTTTTGGTACAAGCGCTGCGGCGATCGCTGCCCGTCTAGCTAGGTCTTTAAATGATGGCATCCACAGTTGAGTTTTGACTCCATCTCAGGCTGGGGCCGTGAGCGATCGCGTTGATGTAGCGGAACGCGATCGCCCTTTGAAATTAAGCCAGGTATTTGTCGAGTGTGGTGCTAAATTCCTCATAGGGTTTAGCGCCTACCATCGTTTCTGCCAACTCGCCTTGCTTAAAGATCATGATGGCAGGAATACTGCGGACGCTAAATCGTTTAGCTACCTCCTTGTTGGAATCGAGATCTAATTTAAGCACCTTCGCGCGATCGCTATACTCTTCTGCGAGTCGGTCTATTAAGGGAGCAATCAGTTTACAAGGACCACACCAAGAAGCTGTACAGTCTACGACCAGTAATGGCTCACTTTCTAAGAGTGTATTGAACTCAGTTTCGTCTTGAATATACGCAGCAGTCATAAAATCCCTGCAAAGAGACTATTGTCCCACAGCCACGCTACAAAAAAAGCAAAAAAGCAGACAACTGACTGTCTGCCTTTAGCGGAAAATTTTAGGGACTGAGCCTTAGTCTGGATTGGACTCAGGATGTTTGCGAATTTGTTCTGCTTCGGGACAGTCATCGGAAACTAGAGGTTCCACATCGCCTCTGGGGACTGTAGCTAGCTTCTGAGTGACTGCTCCAATGCTTTCGAGCCGCACCATCTCTTCCCAAGAACACATTTCATCTTCTTCTTCGGTTTCGTAACGCAGCGTCACTAAGTCTCCTTCAATATCAAGGATACGCGCGCGTTCAATCCAGCGTTGCTGGTCCCGCAAGAAAATCCAGACTTCGCGACCATCTGAACAGAGTTGATAGATCTTGCGGTGTAGCATGTTTGGTTTCTCCTGAGCACCTAACTCTTCTAATGCTTAATCAATTGCCGTAGCCTTACCCCTAGCAATGCTGAGCCCTCAACTGTGACAGAAACCTCAACCGTTGTTGCAGGTGACTTTAGGGGTATCTAATGAAGTGGTGAGGGTGAGCATTGCTGAGTTATTGCCTGCCTGCTCGTAAGGTGCAGTTACTAGCAGGCAGCACTTGATTAATGGAATGGAAAAATTTAGCAACTTGAGCCTGAATTAAACGGAGGAGAGTTGGGTTAAAACGTTCTTGGAGATGGATGGTACCTGTTACAGTCATTATCCAAGGTGGTGAAAGGAATAATTCAGCAGTGTGAATGAAGTCGTTTGCCAGAGTGTGGAGGAGTCGCTTAAAAACATCATGGACTAGGGTCATGAGTGTGAAGAGGACAAACTAGCGGAAGTTTGAAGGAAGCGCCATCCTAACCGGAGAGTCTTACCTGTCAACGCTTCTAAGTGGCAAACGTAACTCCATATCAGTGTTCTGGATCACCGAGTTTCCATCATTCTAGCGACTGTTGGTCAGAGTTTGCGAGTTCCAGAAGGGATTTACCAAAAAATCGCACTTTAGATAAAAGCGGGTTGGCATCATAGTTCTATTTTCCCTTCAGGATGACGTGGGTTTGAGAGTCACACCAATGCTTGAAACTAGGTCTTGAATTGATGCGATCGCGGTGATGGACTCCTGATTCTGCTTGTGTCTAGCAATGTACCTAGAGAGTTTGGCAATGCATTTAGATGAGGGCGCAGTCTAGTCTGCCTCAATCCTCGCATACTATGAACTTCATATGAACTTCAATCTCTTAAGTGGGGCTAGGCAAACTTAGGTGATCTGGATGCGCCAAAAAATTGTGTTGACGCATAATTTCATAGAGATTGATATCTGCTTCTAACAGGCAAGCGTGACCACTATCTGGTAAAACAACGCTGGTGACGTTGGGTAAAATCTCAGCTAACCGCTCGACTTCTGCTAGGGAAGGTAAGAGGCGATCGGCGGCACTACCCAAGAGCAAAACGGGTTGGGTGACGCAACGCAGCCGCTTGTCCTCGATCTCAAACTCATTTAGGAGGGAAAGACGCCAGATAGAGGTTTTTTGCGGGACTGATTGAACAGCTTCGAGTAGGGCATGGCGATCTTCCGGCAAGATACGTCCAAAGGAAGCTAGAAATGGTAGCAACCCGACTGAGGATACTTGATACCAAGGTTCTGGCAACCAACGGGCCAGAGAGGAACCCCATTGAATCCAAGGCCGCCGCTTAAAGGACGAGGCTGGATTAACAAGAATTAGGCGATCAAAAAGCTTTGGTGCTTGAGTGGCGACCTGAAGGGCTAAACAACCCCCAAAAGATTCGCCGCAAAGATAGACGGGGCGTGGCTGCTTCTGCTTGGCGATTTCCTCTTGAATTAAATCAATCACCTTTGCGGCTAAAATCTCCCAGTTAGTTAAGTCGGTGGGGGGAATAGCTAAGCAGCGAATATCAAAGCTGGTTTCTAGACTTGAGGTCTGCGATCGCAAAAGTTGGCCTGTACCATCCATACCTGGGAGGAACACAAACAGGGAATGGTGAGGATTCAGGCGTTTGGGTGTCAGAAAACAGATTTGGCTCTTGACTTCCTGCATTTTCTCAAGGAGGTTGAAATCAATAATTCGATTGGGTATGGAAGTGTTAGCCACTCAATTTAGCTGTAATAGCAACCCTGAGCGAGTAATTGGTCAATTTCTGTGTGGCAGTAGTGAGTCAAATCAGCCACAACAGTTTTGGCATCCTTGCCTCGGTAGTGCTGTCGCTCTGAGGTCTTGACCCAGTGGGGCCGACCAATTAGGACATTGACACGATGGTAAATCACCAAAGGATGCCAGCCATTTCGATCAAAAAGGGGCTCTGAGGGGTCAATCAGGCTCAACAACTTCAGGGGAATACCTGCACTATTACTCTCTTCGCAAGAGGCGATCGCCACAGGCAAAACCGCCAAATTTTGAATCGGAGCCCGCAAGGCCAAGTGAGCAAAGCCGCGATGAAACCCCCGCATTTTTTGAGGATGGGTCGCTTCAACCATCGGCTCTCCCCCTTCGGGAAACACCCCAATCACCTGAGGCGACTGTAGCAGTTCGCTAGCCTGCCGGAAGAAGCTCTGTTGGCGATGTTCCAGTGAATCTAGAGGAAAGCAACCTAGCAGCTTTACAATGTCCCGCATCACTGGCACTTGATCCATATAGTGATGGCAAGCAAACCGAATAGGACGGTTAATCGCAGCCATGAGGACCGGAGCGTCCATAAAACTACGATGATTGCTGACTAACAAAACAGCACTGTCTTGAGGCACTAAATTCTCATTGTAGAGAAACATGCGAGTCCCCAAGGCAGTCAGGAGGCAGCGAGAAATTTGCAGAGGGCTATTGGAAGACATCAGCAGACAACAAAAGCCTTAACTCTTCTAATGACAGTGTTAACATTACTTTACTGGGCACAACACATGTCTTAAAGTAGAGACTGTAGGTCTAGCTAAGTAAAGAATTATCGCTAGCCTCGGGAAACGTTTCTACCCAGCGAAGCAGAACCAAGTGCCCAAGTCTACTAAGGAATAGCAACTGCACATTGTGGCTGTAGGTTGCAAAAATAATTTTTGTCTTGATTGATTTAAGGTTTTGCAAACTGTTTTAAGCAAAGTTTACGGTTAAGATAGTAGTTAGTTTTATATTTGTCACCTTAGCTATATTTTTATTGGCTTCTAGACTTAATTAATCGAAGTTAATTAGCCTAGATCAAAGAGCAAATAAAGAACTTATTTGCAGGTGCTCATGTATGATTAAAAGCGGCTTTAGTGTATTGTATTTTTCTCTTCCATGAACTCTGATACGAATAAAGAAAAATTTGCTCTTACAACACCTCTTTATTATGTAAATGATTTACCTCATATTGGGAGTGCTTACACAACGATCGCCGCAGATGTAATTGCGCGCTTTCAAAGACTGCGTGGCAAATCAGTTTTACTGATTACAGGGACTGATGAGCATGGGCAAAAAATCCAGCGCACAGCCGAAGCTCTGGGGCGATCGCCTCAAGCACATTGCGACGAAATTTCCGCTGGATTTTCTCAGCTTTGGCAGCAGCTAAACGTTCAAAGCGATCGCTTTATTCGTACCACCGATCTCCGTCATGCAGCCATCGTTAAAGAGTTTTTTCAACGAGTTTGGGAGCGTGGCGATATTTACCTGGGCCAACAAAAAGGCTGGTACTGTGTAGCTTGCGAAGAATTTAAGGAAGAACGAGATTTACTGGAAGGCCATCGCTGTAGTATTCACCAACGTGAAACCGAATGGCGGGACGAACAAAATTATTTCTTTCGGCTCTCTAACTATCAAACAAAACTAGAAGAACTTTACCGACAACAACCGAATTTTATTCAACCAGAAATCCGCCGCAATGAAGTGCTCAGCTTTGTGAGCCAGGGACTGAAGGATTTTTCTATTTCTCGGGTCAATTTGGACTGGGGATTTCCTGTTCCTGTTGATTCTGGACACACGCTCTATGTTTGGTTCGATGCGCTGCTAGGCTATGTGACGGCTCTACTGGACCCCGAAAGCGAGCCCACCTTAGAGAATGCCTTGGCTCATTGGTGGCCCATCAATCTGCACCTAATCGGCAAAGATATTCTGCGCTTTCATGCAGTTTATTGGCCTGCCATGCTGATGTCAGCGCAATTGCCTCTACCGGAGCGCTTATTCGGGCACGGTTTCTTGACCAAAGATGGTCAGAAGATGGGTAAGAGTTTAGGCAACACTATTGATCCGGTGGCCTTGGTCGATCGGTATGGCTCCGATGCGGTGCGTTACTACTTCCTGAAGGAAATTGAATTTGGCCGAGATGGCGACTTCAATCAAACGCGCTTTATCAACATCTTGAACGCCGACTTAGCCAATGATCTGGGGAACTTGCTGAACCGGACGCTGAAGATGGCCTACAAGTATTGCGATGGCCAGGTGCCTGCGGTCGTGGGATCAGACATTGCTGCGGATCATCCCTTGAAGGCAGTTGGCTCTACCTTGGGCGATCGCGTGGCTCAATCTTATGAAGCCCTAGCTTTTAGTGAAGCTTGTGAAGCCATTTTGGCCCTAGTCCGAATGGGCAACAAGTTCATCGATGAGCAAGCACCTTGGACTCTGTACAAGCGAGGCGAACAGCAAGCAGTCGAGCAAGTACTCTATGCGGTACTAGAATCGGTTAGGCTCGCCGCCTATCTGTTATCACCGATTATTCCAAATGTCAGTAGTGCAATCTATCAGCAGCTTGGATTTACTGTAGATTTCGACCACCAAAGTTTAATAGATGTTTCAGTTCCGTTTGTGACTCATGCTACATGGGGAATACTACCTGGTAGTCAGCCACTAGGTGATCCTAAACCTGTATTTCAACGTTTAGAGGCTCCGGAAGCAGTTACCTAGGCGGAGTTTAGTCTATCAGTGCTACGGTCATTAGTAGGTAGCTCAATGAAACATCAATTTTTTCATAAAAAAGAGGTATAACAACCATGTTGAACAATTTAGAAAGTAGCACTGTATTCACGCCGGAGCAGGTTTTAGAAAATCGGGGCCGTGTTGCCATTTTTATTGATGGCTCTAACTTGTTTTATGCCGCATTGCAGTTAGGGATCGAAATTGATTACACCAAGCTGCTTTGCCGTCTGACAGCGGGTTCGCGCTTACTTCGCTCCTTTTTCTATACAGGGGTCGATCGCACAAACGAAAAACAACAAGGTTTTTTGCTTTGGATGCGGCGTAACGGCTATCGCGTGATCTCTAAAGACTTGGTGCAGCTACCCGATGGTTCTAAAAAAGCCAACTTGGATGTTGAAATCGCTGTAGACATGATGGCTTTGGTTTCTTCTTACGACACAGCGGTTTTGGTCAGTGGGGATGGCGACTTAGCGTACGCTGTTAATTCAGTCAGTTACCGAGGGGTACGGGTTGAGGTCGTGAGCCTGCGCTCCATGACCAGTGATAGCTTGATCAATGTGGCCGATCGCTATATTGATCTCGACAACATTAAGGAAGATATCCAAAAAACACCTCGACAAAGCTACACCTATCGCCCTCTTTCTAGCATTGGAGTCGTTGAGGAGCCCGAAGAACGGTAACCCTTTAACTACTAATTCAGAGCTAGGGTTAACTGCTGGCAGGCTCACATATCAAGTTGCTCACAAGTTACTTAATAGTCTCAAAGCTGCCAAAAAGTTAAATAGCTCAGAGAAAAAACAGTGTTAGCGATTCATAGCAACTCAAACTTATAGGGCTGATATACAAAATCGTAGATAAGGGCGTATCTCCTGCGCCCTTATTGTTTTGAGGGCAGCTAGAAGCATGCACCAGCGTCTAAAGTGGAACCAGAAGTCTGCTGTATAGTCAATTTTGGTATTGAACACTTTGAGAATGCTGATGCCACCGCTGCTGCCCTTGAAACTGTCTACCTTGCGCAGACACGCGATCGCTCCCTTGCAATTGGGGATGCTTCTCTTGTTGTTGGGGCTGAGTGGCTGTGGAGGCCCCAAGAAAAGCCAAACGGCAGACAAATTGGCTCAAGATAGTTCTGCGGCGCAGAATTTTGATAACAACTTGACGTTTAATGATGTCACCTTAGAGCAGGTGGATGAGAAAGGTCAGTTGCTGTGGAAAGTTAAAGCCAAACAGGCGCGCTACAGCAAAGACCAAAAAGTTGCTAATGTGCAAAGCCCTTCTGGAGAGCTGTTCCAGGATGGCAAAGCGGTCTACAAGATTCAAGCTCAGACTGGCGAAGTTCAAAAAGATGGCCAAACTATTTTGCTCAAAGGGCAAATTGTCGCCACAGATATTCAAAGCGGGGCGATCGTCAAGGGTAATGAGTTGGAATGGCAACCCAAAATCGATCTTTTATGGGTTCGCAATAACATTACTGGCACTCACCCTCAGATCCAAGCCACAGCCAAAGAGGCCAAAGTATACAGTCGCGCCCGCCGCATGGAGTTTTTTGGTCAGGTGGCAGCTACGTCTAAAGATCCCGCTTTGGGCTTTAAGAGCGAGCATTTGATCTGGGAAATTGCCAAGCAGTTAGTAGTGGTTGATAAGCCAGTCCAGATCGATCGCTATGTCGGGACTGTCGTCAGCGATCGCGCCGTGGCAGACCAAGCCGAAGTGCAGCTAAAAACCAAAATCGCCACGCTAAAACAAAACGCTAAATTGTCTGTCGCTGAGCCACCGCTAGAAATTGCCAGCAATTCCCTAATTTGGAACCTCAATGATCAAACGGTGGTTTCTGACCAGCGAGTTGATGTGTTGCACCGGGAACAGCAAGTCGCTCTAAGCGCCAACCAAGGACGGGGCGAGCTAGAACCAAGAATTTTTTACCTAACGGGAAATGTCCAAGGTCAGGGCCAGCGCAATCAATCCCAGCTAGCAGCAGACCAACTCACCTGGTATATTCCCACTCAGCAAGTTGAAGCGACTGGGAACGTAGTTTACACTCAAGCAGATCCACCCTTTAACCTCAAGGGTCCCAAAGCATCAGGAACTTTGCAAGACCAAAATATTGTGGTGAGTGGTGGACGAGTGGTTACGGAAATTATTCCTTAGCTAGAACCTCAAACCTGGATTTTAAACAAAATTTGATTGCGCCTGTCATCGCCTAGCTGAAACTTTTGGTGGCTGGCAGGTGCTGTTGGCGCTGGCTGGCTAGGAGAAGCGGTTGTAGCTCCCATGAACTGAGTAGGAGCGGTTTCACTACCGGATGCTTGAGCCGAGAAGTTGAGGGGTGCCTTAGGGCTTGAGGAGCTGCTGGGATCAATCTCAGTCGCCACCGATTGATCGGCTCCCCACTGCTCTAGTAAGTTTTGCAGCAGTTGGTCTTGTCGATCCCGCAGCCCGTCTAAATCTTCACCTCGGTTAAGAATGGCAAACCAAATTAAGCCGCGATCGCGTGTTGGCAAGGCTCCCGCTAGAGTACTTACATCCCAAAGTGTTCCAGTTTTGACCACAGAAGCCACGGGAATATTGCGATCTTCGAGGGTGCCACCGTCACGACCCGATACCGGAAACAAGTCAGCTACCGTCATTTGCTGAGGCTTCAAGTAAGTTTCAATCGCCATAAACATGGCGCAGACCGCACGGGGAGAAATTTGATTTTCTGGACCCAGACCAGAGCCGTTGATCAGTTGAATTTCTGCCTGAGGTACTCCCGCAGCTCTAGCGGCTCGCGCGGCCACTGTAGAGGCTCCCCCCACTGAATCGGCCAACATCTCAGCCATCGCGTTGTTGCTGTAGATGTTCATCTGCTTGAGGATTTGCGCCAATGGCAGGGATTGGTGCCTTAACAAAGCAATCTGCTTGGGAATGGGTAAAGTGGCTACCTGAACATCCCCGGCGATCGCCACTTGCGGCTGAGGAGTATTCTTGGGCAAGTTGAGGTACTGCGCCTTAGCTTCGTCAGGCCAAAGTTGGGCATTGAGTCCTTGCTTCAGCAGGGCTCCTGCTACTTGTGGATCGGACTCATAGTTCATGGAGAAGTTGCCCATAATCACTAACTTGCCTGTGACTTGGCGGATGCCCATGCGATTGAGGGTATTGCCGAGGGCGATCGCTTCTTCCCAGACAAAGAAGGGGTCATTATTACCCTGAATCACCAAATCTCCCTGTAACACCCCATTCTGAATCGGTCCAGTGGCTCCAATTAAGGTGTCAAATTGGTGATCAGGCCCCCAAGTCTCCAGTGCTGCTAGAGAAGTCGCGACCTTGGTCAAAGAAGCGGCAGGGAGAGGTTGCGTTCCCTGGTGATTGGCCAAAAGATTGTAGCCCGCTTGTACCCAAACCCCTTGGTTGGTCTCAGTGAGTCCTGTGGCGCTTAGACCTTGCAAATACTGGTTGACCTTGGCTTCGCCCCCTGGGTCAGGCTGACTAGAAAAAACTAGACCAGGCGTATTCCAAGACGCAAACAAGCTGTCGGGATTGATGGGTTGGGGTACATGGGCCATTTTGAACCAAAGCGACACCAACCCAGAGCTGACTAATTCCAGCACTACTGATTTGCCTCCACACGGCTGAAGCTAAAACCAAGACGGAAACATTCTATCTATTACGATGATGAATAGATAGAATCAGGCCCTCAGGCATGGCAAAACCGGATCAAAATCAAGTTTTACGTCGTTTACCTATTGTTGTGGGTGCGTTAGCAGGGACTTTGTTATTCATCAATCGTTTGCTAACGCCTAATTTAACCGATGCCCAAGCCCGTTCTGATGCCTTAGGCGTGATTTTAAGTGCCCTATTGATTCTAACGGGGCTGCTGTGGCAACGGATTCAACCGCGATCGCCCGATGCCGTTAATTTAATGGGTGAAGAAGGACTAGAACTAGCACCAGATTTGCCAGAGGCTGTGAGGCTAGAACTAGCCTGGGCTTCCCAGATTTTGCTCACTAATACTGTGACGCGATCGCTGGTGGTGTGGTATCAGGGGCGCGTCTTGCTGCGGCGGGGAATTTTGGCAACCAACGCAGAGGTGAAACCAGGGCCAATTTTGCAACGGGTGCTAGAGAAGCAAAAACCTGTTTATTTAGTCGATGTAAAAGCTTATCCTGGACGCATCGAGTTTGACTATTTGCCCGAAAACACCCAGGGAATTATTTGCCAACCGATTGGCAATCAAGGAGCTGTCATTCTAGGAGCCAATGCTCCGCGCAGCTATACTAAGCAGGACGAAAACTGGGTGGAGGCGATCGCGGACAAATTAGACAACACCCTCAGTCACCATTTATCGATCACTATTTAGAAGTTTCTCAACCTCACGTTTAAATTATGACCGTACTCTATTGGTTGCTTGTGGCTGTAATGGTAATCGGGGTGATTGGTGCCGTGGTGCCAGCTATTCCAGGAACCAGCTTGATTGTGGTTGCTATTGTCATTTGGGGGGTTGCCCACGGGTTTGGCACGGTGACAGTCCCTTTAGCGGTAGCGGTCGGGGTGCTACTCGTGAGCATAGGCGTGGATTTTTTAGCGAGTTTCTGGGGAGCCAAACGTTTCGGAGCGAGTAAGTGGGGCCAAATTGGGGCCGTGGTAGGTTTGTTGCTCGGCTTCTTTGGCTTGTTGCCTGCACTGCCTTTTGGGGGGCCATTGTTGGGAATTCTGATTGGTCCCTTACTCGGCGCGATCGTGGGCGAATTGATTTATCGACGAGATTTTGCGATCGCCGTTAAAGCTGGCATTGGTATTGTCGTAGGTTCGTTAGTTGGGAACTTAATTCAAGGCTTGCTGGCGTTGGGAGCAGTGATTGTTTTCCTTGTCAGCACTTGGCCGCTAGGAGCAGGTGCCTAACCTCACTATCCGTATCACCCGCATTGAGAGCACCCACAAGAGGTGCCCTTACGCCAGCACTAGGTACTGTGGTGCCTAATCAACCATCCAGTAGTTAGGCGTACACTTTGCGATAGTACGCTTGATATTCCTCAGAAAGCAGGGGTTTCCACCAACTGGGATGTTCTAGATACCACTGCACAGTTTTGCGTAAGCCTGCTGCGACTGTCTGTTGCGGAGCCCAACCTAGCTCCGTCTTAATTTTGTCGGCATTAATGGCGTAACGGCGATCGTGTCCTGGACGGTCTTTGACATACGTAATCAGCTTTTGGCAAGGGCGCACGGGTAAATCGGGAGCCAGTTCGTCCATCAAGTCACATAGCATGTGAACCAGGTCAATATTTTTGACTTCATTGTTGCCGCCGATGTTGTAAGTTTCGCCAGCCTGACCCTGGTGGATTACGGTGTCTAAGGCGCGGCAATGATCTTCTACATAAAGCCAATCGCGGACGTTTTGTCCATCCCCATACACGGGTAGCGACTTGCCCAGCAGAATATTGATACACATCAAAGGAATCAACTTTTCTGGAAAGTGGTAAGGGCCATAATTGTTGGAGCAGTTGGTAATCAGCGTGGGCAGGTTGTAGGTGTGGTAGTAGGCCCGGGCGAAGTGATCGCTCCCTGCTTTGGAGGCTGAATAAGGGCTGTTTGGGGCGTAGGGCGTGGTTTCGCTAAAGGCTGGATCGTCGGAGCCTAAGCTGCCATACACTTCGTCGGTGGAGACGTGCAAGAAGCGATAGTGACCCGGTTGCTTGTGCGCTTCCCAATGTTGGCGAAACGCCTCTAAAAGCGTGAAGGTACCGACGACGTTGGTACGGACAAAGGCCCCAGGCGATAGAATCGAACGATCGACGTGGGATTCAGCGGCAAGGTGAGCGATCGTGTCTACTTTTTCTTGCTTCAACAGGGCATCCAGCAGCAGGCGATCGCAGATGTCTCCTTGAATAAAGCGAAAATTGGGTCGCTCCTCTAGAGATTCTAGGTTCCGCAGATTACCAGCGTAGGTCAGAGCATCCAGCACAATCACGCGATCTTCTGGATAGCGATCGCACCAGTAATGAACAAAATTGGAGCCAATAAATCCAGCTCCTCCCGTGATGATAATGCGGCGGGGATGACGGGACTGAGATTTTTGATCTGCCTCTGTGCCCTTGCCTGTCTCTGTCATGTCGCTCGTTGTCTCCAAGTTACTTAGTTCAGTAAATTTTGCAGGGCTACTTTAATCGCAGGTGCAGTAGTTGTAGCAGTCCCAAACTGCCGCACTACAATGCTTGCTGCTAAGTTACCCAAAACAGCGGCTTCCCACACGGATGCGCCGACACTCAGCCCTAAAGTGAAAGCGGCCACAACGGTGTCACCCGCACCAGTCACATCAAATACGTCAGTACGGTTAAACGCTGGGATATGGAATTCTTCACCTGTCTGCTCAAACAGGGTCATGCCTGCGTCTCCACGGGTGATCAAAATATTGTGGGCCTCAGTTAAGTCTAAAAGATCACGTCCCGCTCGACTCAAATCTTGGGGAGTCGCGATCGCATAACCAACGGCTTGCTCTGCCTCCGGTAGGTTGGGCGTAAACAATAGGGCACCTTGATAGCGGCTCAGCTCCTTCTGAGTGTCCACAATCGTGCAAGGATGCTGCAAAGCTGCGGCAATCACAGGTTCGGTGAGAGTGCCATCCCCATAATCTGAGCAAACAACGGCATCTACGGTATCTTGATGTTGCCGAATATACTGGGCTAGTTGGAGCTGTAACTCTAGCTCTGGTAGCTCATCGGATTTGCGATCGACTCGCACAATTTGCTGCGTTACTGACTGACGAGCATGACCCGAAATGCGCGTTTTAGTCACAGTCGGACGCTGAGCATCGACTAAGACTCCTTGAGTATCAATCCCAGCATTGGCAAAAATCTCGTGGATGACACGTCCTTGCTCATCCTTGCCAATCAGCCCCACTGCTTTGACTTGAGCACCTAAGCAAGCAAAGTTGTAGACCGCATTCGCGCCGCCTCCCGGAACTTGTCTGGTTTCTTCGTGCCGAATAATTAGCACTGGAGCTTCGCGAGAAATCCGCTCTACTTGACCTGTGAGAAACTCATCTAAGGTTAAATCCCCAACCACAAGAACTTTCGCTTGGCTAAACCGATCTAAGTACTGAAACAGTTGGTTAGCCGCAGTGGTTAATTGCTCTGCAAATGTAGGGTCCAAAGCCATATCTGCTCAAGCAGGCCTAAGTTACCTGTCACAAAGTGGCAGCTTAATCAAATAAGCCTGCGGTACCTTAGCTCCTTTAAGCTTTTCAGCATTGTCATCCCTAGCCTTTTTAAAGTCGTAAGTTTTGAATGCTTCCTCAGCCTGTTGATCCAGAATTGGTTTCTTTGTCCTCTGGAGCCAAGATGGACCGTCAATAATCTTGTCTTCTGCGTCTACTAGAACCCCAATGCTTACTTGTCGGGTTAACTCCATGGGGCAATCTTCCATTGGATAGCTAGGCGGGATAGTGACGTTGTTCCAGAGATCTCCCTGAGGGTAAGCAGCCACCATGATTTTTGAGATTCTTTGAACCCATGCATCGGTATTGCTATGAATTTCCTCTGTGCTAGTGCCTGCTTGATCGCGAGCGTAGGACTCTTGCTGGCGGAGTTGAGCTTCTCGCTGTTGGGCTTTATGGAGTCCCGCGATCCCCTCTAGGGGGATTTTATCGGGTCTAGTTCTAGGGGGTGGGGGAGGCGTAGCTGGGGTGGCTGTTTGTTCCGTTTCTGTAGGACTGGCTTGGGTTGGGGCTGGAGAGTTGCTTGGCTCAGATGGGTTGGCAGGAGGTTCAAATGGTGAGTTTGTTGTTTCTTCTGTATTAGCGTTTGGCGTATTAGCGTCTGGTGTAGGTAGAGCGATCGAATCGAGAGATGCCCCTTCCAACGGAGGTAAATTTTGGGATTGCAAGGCTTGAGAATTCTGCTGAATCGAATCTAGACCAGGCCGCTCCTGAAATTCACCAGAGAGCGGAGGACGCTGGGCTGCTTGAGGAGTTCTAGGGGTCGGAATTTGGGTAGTAGGCAATCCCAACGGCGTTGGCAGCGGCATTGGCGGCGAAAACGAAAAACCTGTGGGGGGTGGGGGAAACAGCGGCAAGCTGTAGGGCGACGAATTGGAGGAAGGTAGCTGGTTGGATGACTGTAAGGAGGGTAGGGAGGGAAACAGGTTAGTTGTTTGAGGCAGTGGCGGCAAAGATAACTGGGGTGTGGCGAAACTAGGCAAGCGACTTTGTTCGGCTGGCGTCAGCTCAACTACTTGTACAGATCTCTGAGCTTCGGATTCTGTGGTTTTTGAAGCCAGAGGCAAAATAGGTAAAACGATCCAAAGCAAGCCGTGGAGCCCTACGGAAGCAATACCGGCAATTCCGGTGGGCTGACGCAACGCTTGGGGCAGAGACTTAATGAAGGACCCGTAAGACATAACCGTTACAATCTGCTCCGCTCAGGCATCAACAACCGATCTCTCATTTCGCACTTTTATACCAATCACTCAACGACACAATCACTTAACTAATGGATTGCCAGAACTAGTTTCTCAAGACTGGTTTAGCGCAGCGATAAGCTGTATACCGAAGACAGTCTCCTGGGGCTAAAAGTTGCCGATGTTGTCAAAGTCAACTTGCTACAATGTTAGGCTCTTTAACTTGCACAATCAGCAGCGAAAAATAAGACAGCTTCAGGTCAGGGCGATCGCTCAAATCTTCATAAACTACCTGTTCTGGTAGCGTGGCTCGTTCAACGACATAGCTACGGCTTAAGAGTTGATGCTGCTGCAAAATGCTCCACACCTGCTCATATACAGAACTAACTTTCATTAAAACCACAACATCCGCCCATTGTAGGGCTGTTTCCAATTCTGACACATGGTACAGCGCTGGTAGTACCACGAGTCGCTGAGCCTGCATGGTTAGGGGAATGCCTAATGCAGCAGCAGCAGCAAGAGGGGAGCAAATCCCAGGAACTGCTTGAACTTGCGCCTGGGGATGTTGTTGCTGGAGCGCTTGGGCCAGATACGTAAAGGTGCTAAAAAAGCTGATATCTCCTTCTGAAACGAAGGCTACGTCTTGGCCTTGCTGTAAGTATGACCAAACTAAATCTGCTGCTTGTCGCCATGCTTGGTTCAGTACATCTGCATCTTGAACGTAGGGAAAATTAAGAGCTAACCGAACTTGCTGCGGCTGTAACCACTCAGCCACAATTTGCTCAGCCATTCCAGATTTGCCCTGAATCCCCGCAGGAAAGGCAACAACAGGCGCTTGCTTGAGTAAACGGAGTCCCTTCAGGGTGAGGAGTTCAGGATCACCTGTGCCCACCCCGATCCCATACAGCGTTCCAGTTTTGGCGATCGCAGAGTTAGTAGAGTTTGCAAATGCAACAGTCACCAATTCGTCCTTTACAACAATCCTTTTTGAGTCTGACATATTCCTTGCCAGTTACTTACGGGCACTGGAAGAGCTGTTAATCAATTCTGCGCCCTCAGATGGAGTGGCTGTTTCTTAAATGGTCTGTTAATTTAAGAGTTAATAAAACTACACATTGACGAGCCATGAAAAACGTGCAGTACGCTTTGGTTTGGCAGCGACTCGCTACGGTTTTGGCGGTAGCTGTTCTGACTCTGAGTCTTATCGCAGCGGTCACAGGAATTTTGCTCGCGTTTTATTACGAACCTACCGCAGGTGGGGCCTACAACTCATTGCGAGTGATTACCACTCAAGTGTCTAATGGTTGGTTAATTCAAAATCTGCATAGCATCGCTGGCAATGGCATCATTGCCCTTTCCTTGGTGCAAATTGTGGTGATGTTTTTAGGAGAGCGGCTGCGTCCTGCTTGGCTGACTGCTTGGATTAGTGGTATTTTGCTAACTCTAACAGCGATCGCTTTAGGTTGGACCGCAATGATTTTGGGCTGGAACCAACTCGGTTACTGGCGCTTCAAGATTGAACTAGAAACCATCCAAGCCATTCCGCTGATTGGCCCTTCCTTGCGGGACGTTTTGACGGGTGGGGGTGCGGTGAACACAATCACAGTAGAGCATCTCTATACACTCCACAGCTATCTACTAGCGATCGGAGCGGTATTGCTCGCAGTGATTCACCTCGCCAGCCTACTGTTGCAAGAAAAAGAAACTCGCCAAACAGAAACCAACGGTGCTGATAGTGGTGCCAATCTAGACGCGGAATTGTCCTGACGTTGAAGTAGCTGGTTTAACTAGCAGTGGGTGGTTTTGCCACTTCTGCCTCTCTGGGTAGCACCTGAGTTTCGACCAGGGCAGGCTCTGTTTCTAAGACAGGAGTAGGAATCGGTACTTCTTCCACCTCAGCTAGCTTTTCGATCGTGAGGCGCGGTTGAATGGTCCCAGAGAGCAACTTCAGCAGCCTAGGACGGGGGTCATGGAGTAGATAAATGATGCGATCGCCTGCTTCCCACTCTTCCTGTGCAGGCATAATCTGTAAATGCTGATTTCGTTCTAGCAGTAAAGGAGCCAGCTCACCAGAACGAATTAAAGCTTGCAAGTGAGCTTCTTGGAAAGCAAACCCCTCTTCTCGCAGTACCGTTTCTCCCAGCTTCACCGCACCGCTGCTCAAGTATTCGTTCCAAGTTTTAATCGGCAGCTCTGGCACAAAGGCTTGAGTCACTTTATGGCTGTTCTGTGCAGTGCCAGCTTGAGGATCGCGTGGGAAAATGGCCAAGACGCGAGGTGGCTGAAATTCCTCGGCGGCTCGTTGCGCTAGTACTACATTCACTTCGCCATTGTTGGTCATGGCTAGGAAAGTACCCACTGAACCTAAACCCGCCTCTTCCAGCACTCCAGCATCCAAACCACTGCTGACAAACACCCGCACACCCTCCTCTGCCGCCAAACGACAAGCCTCTGCGTCTGTGTCAATTAAAACTACCACTTCCCCCCGCTCCTCAAATAAACGTGCCAGGAGCCGACTGAGAGGGCTGCACCCGATAATGACTGCGCCTGTGGCTTGGGTGGAAGTAATGCCTAACCAGCGAGCTACCCAACCTGCAGACAGCCCTTGCACAAAGACGGTCATCAGGATGGTCAGGAAGACTAAAGCTTTGATGGCATCGCCTCCGTTGATGCCTCGCTCGGTGAGCAGGATGGAAAATAGAGAAGCAACTGAAGCCGAGACAATGCCTCTTGGACCCACCCAGCAGAGGAATAGCTTTTGTCGCCAGTTCATCGTGCTGCTCCAAGAGGTGCAGAGCCAAATGTTGAGAGGGCGGACGATGAACATTAAAACTAATACCGTCAGCACTCCGCCTGAACCCAACGCGAAAATACTAGCGATCGAAAGGTCAGCTGAGAGCAGAATAAACAGAACTGAGACGGCTAGTGTGGTTAATTGGCCTTTGAAACGTCGAATTAATCGCTCCTCCGGTAGTGAGGATGCCCGCAACATCATGCCCGCAACAACCGTGGTCAGCAAACCTGACTCACTGCGGAGCATCTGAGCCAAGCCAAACAAGCCCCATAGACTCGCTAAAACGACTAAGTTTTTGAGATCATCCGATAGAAAGCGGGCTCGTTTAATCACAAAGCCGAGCAAGAGACCACCCACTAGACCAATCCCGCCGCCGATGCCTAGTCGGATCATTAACCCACTCAACACCAGAACTGGATCGGCATCCCCGCTGAGAATAATGTTGAGCACGACAACGGCCAAAATGGCTCCGACCGGATCGATCAGCACTCCCTCACCTTCTAGCAGAGCTGCCACCTGACGATCGACCTGCACTTGCTTCAGGAGAGGACTCACCACAGTGGGGCCAGTCACGACCACCAGAGATGCATAAAGAAACGCGATCGGCCAAGGAAATTCACTGAGCCAGTAAGCCGCAACACCTCCGCCCACCAAGGTAATTAAAGTGCCGATTGTCACTAGGTTTCTGAGGCTACCTGAAACACGGCCCAATTCTCCCAGTTCTAGGTTTAATCCTCCCTCAAATAAAATTAGAGCGACGAACAGGGAGACAATCACCTCTAAGCCAATGCCTAGTAAGTGTGGATGGAGAATATTTAATCCATCCGAGCCTAGCAAAATACCAAAAAGCAGCAAAAAAACAATGCTTGGCACTTTGCAGAACTCGGCAATGACTTGAGCACTGATGCCTGCGATGACTGTAATGATCATCAGCAGAGTAATTTCGAAAGATGCTTCCATAGGCGCTACTATTGCAGGCTTGAGGTCTCTGTCTAGACGCCCTATTGCTTAAAAGGGATGGTCATTCAGCAAGGGCAATTCAGAGTTTAGGTAGTTGATTGGCCTTCCATTAAAATGACACGCTTCTATAGACAGGGTACAACCTCAACCGTAGTCAGCAGAAATTGGGTGAGCACTTAAGTAGGTCAGCGCTTGAGTAATAGGTAGTAAAGTTGACCTGTAGAATTGGTGAGGCCCGCGCGATCGCCTGCCTTGACCCCTGTACCCATAAAAATATCGACTCGTCCTGGGCCTTTAATTGCGCTTCCGGTATCTTGATCCAAGACGAAACGGCTTACGGAGCGTTGTTCTAACTTTCCAGCCGCACTCTGCTTCGGAAGTTGGGTATGAATCAAGGCCAAAGCCCCCGGTGGCATGAGAGATTTGTCCGTTGCGATCGAGCGATCGGCGGTTACGGGTACGTTTAAACTGCCCGTTGCAGCGGCTCCATAGGTTTCTCGAAAGAACACAAAACTGCGATTGCGCGGTAAATAAAGATTGAGATCTTCTGGATGTTGGCGAAAGTAGTCCAGCAGATTAAGCAGCGTGAGGTCTTCCAGCCGCATCTTGCCATCTTTGACCAACTCGCGGCCAATTCCGGTGTAAGGATGCTCAGTCTTGCCAGCAAAACCAACACTCATGGTCTTGCCATCGGTCATTTGCAGACGAGCAGACCCCTGCACTTGAATTAGAAAAGCTTCTAAGCGATTGCGCAACCAAACCAGCTCCAGTCCCTTCAACGGCCCTTTGTCAAACTGCAAGCCATCATTGCCTTCCAAGCGATCGCGGGTGAGTTGAGGTTTGGGCCACTGAGCTAAACCAGGTGGCACTCGAAATAGGGGGTAGCGATATTCAGCCGTACGGACGCGGCTAGCAGCATAAGTCGGCTCAAAGTAACCCGTAAAGGCTACAGTGCCTTGGTTGTCTTTACCAATAGATTGATAAAACACAAATTCTTGTTGCACCGCTGCCTTTAGCTCTGCCGCAGATCGAGATTTTGCGACTAGCTGGCGAAATCGGATTAAACTGCGACGAACGCGATCGCGGCTAATTCCGGGTACAGCATACTTCTGATAATCTGTTGTTGCTTTGGCAGTTTGCAAGTACGCCAAACTGTAATCAATTGCAGTCAATAAAGCTGCCCGATCCCCCGGTTGGCCTAGCTGAGGCCAGAGTTTGTCATCAACTCCGAGGGAAGTCGGTAGCGAAACAGATGCAGTCACAGGTTGCAGCGGTGGAGCTGCATTAACAGATGGGGGGGCTGCTATGAGCGTTACTCCGAAACCGAAGGCAACAGCAGCCAGCATTCCCTGAGCTTTAGCAAAGCCAAACATACTCTAAATTGAGTGGGATAAAGAATCGAACGGGCTAGTATCGCTCGACGCTAGAACTGAAGACGGGTTCCACTCGAATTGCCATAATCCGGGAGGGGCGTGCCACCATATACTCGCCCTGGATGTTCTTGATGGGGACGCTAATGAAGTCATCCGAGGAAGACTTGGGCACTAGCTCGCCACTGTACCACTTTTGGAATTCCTGGATGGTGGGGAAACGGACTTCTTCCCGATGACCTCCATCAAAGAGGAGGTGAACAATAAACTCATTCGGGGTTCTAGGCATACTGTCGCAACTATCCTGAATACACCGACATTATTATGGGCTGTGAACTGACGAAAATCGACAATTTTTGCGAGAGAGTTCTAAAAAAGCTGAATTTGCTGAGTTTACGGCAGCAAGCTAAAACGCTGTAGTTGACTTTCTACCAAAGCAGGTAAGGCTTTACCTAACTCTTTGGCATCCTTAAAGAGCAAGCGATTCTGGCTAGGTAGGTCAAAGGGAAATTGCCCCGGAAAATCCGATCGCTCCATTTGGGCCAAGAGAATCTGCTCCGTCCGCTTGCTTTGGAGCGCATAGCCAACTTCGACACAGACTTTGGGGCTAGGGATTAACTGAGGAGGCTCAGCGCTGATTTGGGTGATGGGAGTACTGTCAGCAATAAAGAGCAAACTCTGACGAATTTTCCGCATCAAAGTGCTGTTGAGTCTTACAGGGCCTTCAGTGAGCCGATGGGATTCTTCTAAGGTCAGAGGCAAGCGCGATCGCCGATTTAGCTTTTCAATCAGGTTTTGGAGTGCGTCTCGCAACATGTCACTGGATTCGGTGTACTCAGTTTGGTAGCAGAGAAAGATAGTGGGCTCCAGATGAGCTATCACTTCTTGCTTAGTGAAATAAATTTCATGACTAATTAGGTCAATATTCGAGATGGCGTAGCCGCCACTCCCCTCAATGTAAAACTCAATGCTTTCCCCTTCTAGGTAGCGTTGAAACCACTCAGAGCGCTTTACGTCTTCGGAGTCTTCTAAAAAGTCAGCTCGCAACCCAGATTTCAGCAGACTGTTCTTACTGAGGCGCAAATCATGGGGACGTTTCTCCAGTTCTCGAATTGGCTCATACTGCTGGAGGTACCAGGCTTTCAGGGCAATAATGGCCATGATACGCAATTACCTATTGGCTGAATTTCTATAAAGATAATGACAATAACAGAAAGTTTAAATGACAACAACACCCAAGCTTTCACTGAGTCACTTCCTTGGGTTCATCGAGCATGGGCAGAGTTGCTTTGATTGAATTAATTGATTGGATTAATTCACAATCAAGAACAGAGCTCCCAATTAGCCAATTGATGAGGAAGTATCAGTATCACGCTTGAGTGCTGTTGTGATGATGCGAGACAGATTTAGTAAAAACAGCTCTTTTTACCTCTTGCTCAATGGACACTTGGCTGTTAAATCTGCCAGGGAAGCTGAGTCGCTTCAACTATTAATATAGCGCTCTCTATGATTGGATCAAGCTAGTGCAACCAAAGTTTACTGACCTGAGAGTGTTTGATTGCTTAGCGTGTTACAAAACCGCGATCGCATATCCTGTAGTGTTTATAGGCGATCGCGCTATTGGCGTATGGTCGAAACTTAACACTTAATGTACTAAATAAGTACCTAGATGAATTGCTTGATTAATTGTGTGGATCAACTAATTCAGCGCTATAGCTAAGAATACTGAAAGCCAAACTATTAAATCTTTGAACGTTAAGAATATAAAGTTTAGAATTACTCATTTAAGAGCTGTAGAGCCACTATTAAATGATGGAAATCCTGATGAAATGAAGTGTTTCTTGGAGCCACTCTAGCACCTTGACTCAGCTATGATTCTAATTTGCCAATTCACTGATAATACAAAACTAATGTTTGGTGGCTGCGGGCATTTTAGTAATCATTAACCCTGCTGCTTGCTTGAGCGTCTTTGTAAGCTAGTGGGAAGCTACTAGCAATAGCGGGTGACATCTTCTCCACACTGGTCTGCTAGGTAGCAAAGAGCCCGAAATCTTAGACCTACAACTTCCTCGTACAAAGGATTAAGTTTGCACATCGGAGGAATGTGAAATAAGGTACGACCAAACAGCTTAACGTCGCGCTCAAAAGGGCACTGAGCAGGAATAAGCTGGCAAAGTCGGTGAGCCAAATCTGGGGTAGCGACTTCAACTTGCTCTAGCCATTGCCGCATAGGTTGCCAAGGGTCAAATTTAGCTTTTGCAGGGGCGCGTAGTGGAGTCGCAGTTCCTTGAGAATCTTGATTGGGAGCGAGCCAAGTCCAGCTAACTAGGGCCAAATTTTCGGATGTGCATTCAGACGTATTCATAATGCCTTTCCTGTGAATTAGTAGATGGTATGGAACCCTGCTTGCAGCTACAGCCCCTCAACGGGAAATATCGGATGGAGCGGAAGAATGGTTGAGTGGACTTTGCGAAGAGTTGGGAAGCGCTTAACTGAAGTTGGGCCTTCATCTATTTCAACACTGTCATTGTGCCTAGAATCCGGACGATCTTGAGTGAGCGATTTCACGGAAGTTTTGTGAATCTTCTCTCTGTAGTTCAGTGACATCCGTAGTGATGACCCATGATGGTTGTCACTCCTCTGCCGCCGTATAGGGCTGCTCATCAAGGTTTGAAGCTTTTGCGCTCGTTCTTGCCGATGACTGTTGCTGATGGGTGCTATATGGGAAAAACCCATAAAAAAAGAGATAAGGGCAGAAATACTCCGCACTTATCTCTAATTAGGTTTGCAATTCTAGTGTTACGTAGGCTTAGTCAAGCTGGCAACAAAAGAATATTTGGACAATAGTTGATGTCTAAGAAGCTACTTTGGCAGTAGAACGCCGACGAGTGCTACTGACTTTAGCGGGTGGCTTCTCAGGATTTTGCATCAAGAAGACCAAGAGGGGCTTGCTTTGCAGTTCACGGCGCAGCAATCGTTGTACTGCCGATTCAATCTGTGCCTGTAACCCAACCCAATCAACTTCAATTTGATCGTCTTCTGGTGACTGCACAAACTCACGCCAGCGATCGCTCAAGACACTCTCAATCGCTCGGTTAATGAGCTTTTGCAGCAGCGATCGCTCTAGGGTGGTGACCACTCCACGCAGATGTACTTCTGGCTGAGTTAACAACTTGCCATCCCAACCGACGGTAGCAGCCACGGTTATTACACCATCTTCAGCGAGGTGCTGACGCTCTTGGAGGACGTTCGCGTTGACGACTCCAGCCCGATCTACTAGCTCAATGCCAGAAGGTACCTTACCCGCAACTTGAATGCTCTCCAGAGATACTTCAACCACGTCGCCGTTGTTAATGAGAACCATGTTTTCGGCAGGGATGCCCATGCTTTGAGCCGTTTGAGAATGCTTGACTAGCATGCGGTGCTCACCATGTACGGGCAAGAAAAACTTAGGCCGAGTCAGGGCGATCATTAATTTCTGATCTTCCTGGCAACCGTGACCAGAGACGTGGATGCCTTGCTCACGGCCATAGATCACTTTTGCACCCTGGATCATCAACTTATCAATCGTGTTAACCACGGCGATCGTATTACCAGGAATGGGGTTGGCAGAGAACACGATGGTGTCGCCAGGGCGTACCTTGATTTGGTTATGCTCGCCATTGGCAATCCGGGTCATGGCAGACATGGGCTCGCCTTGAGATCCGGTTGTCAGGATCAGCACTTGCTCTGGAGGCAAATGTCGGATTTCTTGTAGTGGCTTGAACAAACTATCTTCACACTTGATGTAGCCCAAGTTCCTGGCATGAGCAATCACATTCAGCATAGAACGGCCAATCACAGACACAAAGCGTTTGTGTTTCTTGGCTAGCTCCAAAATCATGTTGATGCGATGCACAGACGAAGCAAAGGTGGTAACGAGTAATCGTCCTTCTGCTTGGCTGATGACGCGGTCTAAATTTGGGAAGACAGAGCGCTCAGAGGGAGTGAATCCGGGCACCTCGGAGTTGGTAGAGTCGCTGATTAGGCAAAGAACCCCTTTCTCGCCATGCTCAGCCAGCTTCTGGATATCAAAATGTTCACCGTCTACAGGCGTGTGGTCGAACTTAAAGTCACCTGTGTGGATCACCACGCCTACAGGTGTGTGCAGGGCAACGGTATAGCTATCTGCAATCGAGTGAGTATTGCGAATAAATTCTACGAAGAACGACGTACCGATCCGCACCATATCTCTAGGACGAACGGTACGCAATTCAGTTCTATCGGCAACTCCTGCCTCTTCTAGCTTGCCTTCTAAGAGAGCCATGGCTAGGCGGGGGCCATAAATGACGGGAATATCAAACTGCTTCAGGTGAAAAGCAATACCGCCAATATGGTCTTCGTGACCGTGAGTCACGATCATGCCTTTGATTTTGTGGCGATTTTCCCGCAGGTAAGTAGTGTCAGGCAGAACGATATTGACGCCGTGCATACCATCAGTAGGGAATGCCAATCCAGCATCTAGCAGCAGAATTTCATCATTGATTTCAAAAACACAGGTGTTTTTGCCAATTTCGTGGAGGCCACCTAAAGGAATAACTTTGAGAGCAGGAGCAGATTGATTTTGAGTCATGTGTATCCTTAGTTACGATTTTTTACGAGTATGCAGTGAAGGCAAAGAAGTTAATGGATAAGCCAGGGAAGCGGTGCACAAATAAGAGATGGCTCATTGCACGTCAGGCTTGTGGCGGGTCAAAAACTTTTCTAGAAGTCAGATATTTATCAGACGGAAACTTGGCTCAAGGGGAATCAAGAAATGTCAGGATATTAGGCGCTTGCTAGAACTACAACGGTCTGTCCAGAAAGAAAATTGTCTAGAAAGAGACATAGCTGAAATATTTAGTTGTCTGGAAAACTTGAGCGATCGCCTGACTAACCTGGCATCGCGATGCTAGAACAAGGCTAACTCAGTGAAGACGGCTTCCAGAGCAGCAACAACATCGGCAGGTGGGTCACAGAGGGGAAGCCGAGAAGGGCCGACATCCCAACCTCGAAGTTTCATCGCTGCTTTGACAGGAATTGGATTTGTTGTCAAAAACAAAGCCTTGAATAAAGGGAAGAGGCGCAGGTGAATTTCGGTAGCTGCCTGGACTTGTCCTTGTTCGAACGCTTGGATCATTTGTTGCAGTTCTGGGCCAACGATATGGCTGGCAACACTGACCACACCTTTAGCTCCTACAGCTAGCAAAGGTAATGTTAAGGAATCGTCCCCTGCATAGATTGTAAATTCGGAAGGGGTCGATCGTCGAATTTGACTGGCTTGATCTACGTTACCACTAGCTTCCTTAATCGCCACAATATTAGGAATTTCGGCTAACCGAGAGACGGTTTCGGGTTGTAGGTTTTGCCCCGTCCGACCTGGCACGTTATAGAGCATCAAAGGTAGATCAGGACTAGCTTGTGCGATCGCCTTAAAATGCTGATACAGCCCTTCTTGGGGAGGCTTGTTGTAGTAAGGCACAACCTGCAAGGACCCATCTAAGCCTAGCTTCTCGGCCTTTTGAGTGGCAGCGATCGCTTCTTGGGAAGAATTGGACCCAGTGCCTGCCATTACCTTGGCTTTGCCTGCGACGGCTTTTTGCACTACCTGAAACAGCTCATACTCCTCATCCCAACTGAGCGTAGGAGATTCGCCTGTAGTGCCACAGACAACCAGCGTATCTGTTCCATTATCAGCTAGATAAGCGGCTAGTTGCTCAGCAACAGAATAATTAACAGTGCCATCTGCTTTAAATGGCGTGAGCATCGCAGTGAGAACGCGTCCAAAATCTACCACGCTCTTTCAACTTCTCCTCATGATGAATAGGCCAAAGATTTTTTAGCTGTGAGTTAGCAATAACTTTCGTCAAGTTGTCAGCGCCACAGCTGCCGACTGGAGTAGGTTTTTCGCAACCAGTAATTCGGCAATCTGTACTGCGTTGAGAGCCGCGCCCTTGCGAATCTGGTCACCACTCAACCAAAGCTCCAAACCACAAGGATGAGACAGGTCTTGACGAATTCGACCCACTAAAACTTCGTCACGGCCACTTGCTTCAGTTGGCATCGGGAAGTAATTGGCTTGCCAATCTTCAACTAACTTGACCCCAGGCGCTTGGCTCAGTAACTCTCTAGCTTGAGCTACATCAAAAGGCGCATCAAACTCTAGGTTAATCGCTTCTGAATGAGCCCGGAGTACGGGAACCCGTATGCAAGTTGCCGTAATTCTGAGGTCAGGGGCTCCAAAGATTTTGCGAGTTTCATTCACCATCTTCAACTCTTCTTCGCAGTAACCCTGTTCGGTCAACTTAGAGTTGTGTGGGAACAAGTTAAAAGCGAGTGGATAGGGAAAAACCTTGGTGGTGGGAGTCTCACCGTTAAGAATAGCTTGAGCTTGAGCCTTGACTTCCTCCATTGCTCTCGCACCCGCACCACTAGCAGATTGGTATGTAGCTGCCACAATCCGCTTGATGGGTTGAATTTGATGTAAGGGCCAAACTGCAACTGACATCAAAATTGTAGTGCAGTTGGGGTTAGCAATGATGCCTTGGTGTTTAGCGGCAGCGTCTGGATTGACCTCTGGAACGACCAAGGGTACTTGAGGGTCCATGCGAAAAGCGCTGGAGTTATCAATGACCACTGCCCCTGCTGCCACTGCCTTGGGTGCCCAAGCTTTGGAGATTGAACCTCCAGCTGAGGCCAAAACTAAATCGACATTGGCAAACGAGTCTTCGCCGACAGCCTCGATAGGTAATTCTTCACCTTGAAAGGTAAGAGTGCGCCCAGCCGAGCGTGGAGAAGCCAGTAACTTCAGCTCAGAAACTGGAAATTGGCGACTTTGCAATAGCTCAATGAGTTCTGTGCCAACTGCGCCCGTTGCTCCCAAAATGGCAACTCGATAAGACTGACCCAAATTGATAGCCTCCCTGGTATGGATAATTTTGCGATCGAATTAAAATATCTGCAAGAAATATAAGGTTAGAGCTGGATAAGAATCATCTAGAACTGTGACTTTACAGGTGACTTTTTAGCTGTTTTTTCTGGCTGACAAGGCATTTATAGGATTTTCTCTGATTACTTTTGATTCCTATAGAATTTCATCGAATAAGATTGAACCCTAATTTGGGTGTTTTTGGCTAGCAAGTCTCAAAAACGGAGGTTTCAACATCTTAACGGATTTTGTTCGTACTGAAAAATGGCTCACATTGTCTAAGTAGTTAGGAGTCTCAGCGCTCCTTAATTAGGATCTTCGCATAAGACTGGGTTTCATCCGCTTAGCTTTGTGGTTTGGGGTGCGTCGCTGCTGGTTAGAGCTAGCTGTAGTAGCCCTGAGACTAGATGGAGGGGCAAGAGCACTAAAGTCATTGGGTGCATTTGAGTGCTACTCTGCCAAAGAACAGCCTAGATGAACTTAGATCAAATTTAATTCATTGCGTTCATGGCTGGTTAGGATCGGTTAGGATAGCTAATTGCAGTTAAGCGAAATTTCCCCGAATTGCTGAACTGAGCTTTGTCACCCTGACCTTTGGTTAAGTGATAGAGCAGGTAATTAGCCCTGTAAAAGCTAAGTCATACCGATTGCCCTGAGTATGCCCTGAGTACTTAATGCCTACAGTAATCAAGGTGTTGCTGGGCCAGGGGTTGACCTCAATATCAGGGATTGCTCAAGGAAACCCGTGCTTTAGGGCACTGTATCACAAACCTCAATCCCTGTTGAACCAGAAAGTTTAGTTGTCTAAAAACTGCAGAGCCAATGAAAGTTACCCAGGAAAAACTTCCCGCCAGCCAGATTGGTTTGGAAATCGAAATTCCGCCAGACATGTCTAAGAAAGCCTACGAGCAGGTCCTGCAAGAGTTTACTCGCTCGGCTAATATCCCTGGGTTTCGGAAAGGCAAAGTTCCCCGTCAAGTATTGCTTCAGCGCTTTGGTTCTACTCGAGTGAAGGCTGCGGCGCTAGAAGAGTTGGTTCAGAGTGGTGTCCGTCAAGCCATTGAACAAGAAAAAATCGATGCGATCGGTAACTTCCAGTTGCGCTCTTCGTTCGAGGATTTAGTTCAACAGTATGAACCTGGTTCTGTCCTCACTTTCTCTGCTGCTGTAGATATTCAACCAGAAGTGAAGCTAGACCAATACACTGGCTTTCAGGTTCAGGCAGAAAAAGTAGAGTACGACCCCCAACAGGTCGATAAAGTTTTAGAAGAGCGTCGGGCTGAGCTGGCGACTCTAATTCCGGTCGAAGGTCGTGCTGCCCAGATGGGTGATACGGCTGTGGTGGACTTTTCTGGTCGCATCGTTGCCGAAGAAGGTGCTGAGGGAGAAGCCGCTGAAATTCCTGGTGGCCAAGCTGAAGACTTCCAAGTCGAGTTGTCGGAAGGCCGATTTATTCCTGGTTTTATCGACGGTATGGTAGGCATGAATCCGGGGGAAACTAAGGAAGTCTCAGTTAAGTTCCCAGAGGATTATCCTCAAGCCGATTTGGCGGATCAGCCAGCCGTTTTTACCATCACGCTGAAAGAGCTAAAGGAAAAGGAACTGCCAGAACTGGATGATGATTTTGCTCAAGAGGTGAGTGAGTTTCAAACGCTGGCTGAGTTGCGGGCTTCAATTGAGTCCAATTTCCAAAAGAACGCTGATAGCAAAACTGATGCGAATAAAGAACAAGCAATCATTAGTGAGTTGCTGAAGCAAATCGAGGTGGATTTGCCCATGACCTTGATCGATCGCGAAGTTGACTATATGTTGACCCAGACTGCGATCGAGTTGCAAAACCAGGGGCTTGACATCAAGCGGCTATTCACTCAAGACATGATTCCTCAGTTGCGAGAGCGATCGCAGCCCGAAGCGATTACTCGGATCAAGCGCACGCTGGCTCTAGGTGAAGTGGCGAAGCGGGAGTCTATTCAGGTAGAACCCGAAGCGATCGCGACTCGCATCAAAGAAGTGATGGAGCAATACAGCGATCGTGATATCGATCAAGAGCGGTTGCGGAGTGTGGTTGAAGAAGACCTGTTAAAAGAAAAAATCTTAAAGTGGCTAGAAGAGCGCTCTACGATTGAACTTTTACCCGAAGGGTCTCTTGCTAAGACCGAAGATGAAGAAGAGTCAGCAGAGCTGGAAGCTGAAGTAGAAGCAACACCTTCTGCAGAAGCGACAGTGGACGTGGAAGCAAGCGTTGTTCCAGCAGATGCAGAGGCTAGTGAGTAGTACTGCACTCTGTTAGATTGCTGGGGTTGGATGAGCGGTTGAAACCCCTCATCCAACCCCAGCTAGCAAAGTTAATATGGTGAAGTCGTAGTTTCACGTAAATTTTCTTGAGGGAGCGATCGCTTTAAGCGCACTCTACGGTCCTAGCCGATACAATGACTAGTTAGCTACCTAGGCGTGATCAAGCAAGGTTTATTGTGCATTTCTCCCTCACCTACAGCCAGTCTTAGATGAGTTGAGGCATAATGGTCGCATATAACAGATTACAAGCGTTACGATTTCCTCTCAGGAGCATGTTCTCCTAAAGGATCGTAAATAAACGCTCGAACTGTTTAGTTGACATCACAGCCCTGAACTTCAGTTCTTAGCCTCTATGTTGGTATCTCAGTCCCTTTACTCCCCTATCAGCAGCCTTAACTTGCTAGACGTTGCTTCCACTGGCCCCAGCAACGTCATCCCGATGGTAGTGGAACAATCTGGTCGGGGTGAGCGGGCGTTTGACATCTACTCACGACTCTTACGGGAGCGCATTGTCTTCCTAGGCACTCCAGTGGATGACGCGGTCGCTGATTCCATCGTGGCTCAACTGCTGTTTTTGGAAGCAGATGATTCAGAGAAAGATATTCAGCTTTACATCAACTCGCCGGGTGGTTCTGTCACTGCTGGCATGGCCATCTATGACACCATGCAGCACATTGCTCCAGATGTAGTGACGATGTGCTTTGGGTTGGCTGCTAGCATGGGAGCTTTTCTCCTCTCCGGTGGAGCCCCTGGCAAGCGGATGTCACTGCCTAGTTCCCGAATTATGATTCACCAGCCCCTGGGTGGAGCGCAGGGTCAAGCTGTTGACATTGAAATTCAAGCCAAAGAAATTCTATATCACAAGCGCAAGCTGAATGAGCTATTGGCTGGTCATACTGGTCAGTCTCTAGAGAGGATTGAAGCCGATACTGAGCGCGACTTTTTTATGTCGGCGGTTGAAGCAAAAGACTACGGTTTAATTGATCAAGTTATTTCTAGGCAGAACATTCCCCTTCCGGGAGAGGCTGTCACCGCACTGAAATCATGAGGCAGTTATGTCTAAGTACGACTCCCATCTAAAATGTTCCTTCTGTGGCAAGTCTCAAGAGCAGGTTCGCAAATTGATTGCTGGGCCGGGAGTCTACATTTGCGATGAGTGTGTCGACTTGTGTAACGAAATTCTGGATGAGGAACTGTTTGACTCTAGTACAGCAGCTCCTCAGCCCACCCCTCGACGGGAGCAACCTGCGGAAAAGCGACGCACTCGCGCCTCCAGTCTCTCGTTGAATCAAATTCCTAGACCTCGGGAAATCAAAAAACATTTAGATGAGCACGTCATTGGTCAAGATGAGGCCAAGAAGGTGCTGTCAGTCGCAGTCTATAACCACTACAAACGTCTCAGCTTCATGCAGGCTAAAGGTAGTGCTAAATCGTCTGATGACCCCGTAGAGTTGCAGAAGTCTAACATCCTTTTAATTGGCCCTACGGGTTGTGGTAAGACGCTGCTCGCTCAAACCCTGGCCGAAATTTTGGATGTGCCTTTTGCCGTCGCCGATGCCACAACCTTAACTGAAGCAGGGTACGTCGGTGAGGATGTCGAAAATATTTTACTGCGCTTGCTACAAGTGGCAGATTTAGATGTAGAAGAAGCCCAGCGAGGCATTATCTACATTGACGAGATCGACAAAATTGCCCGTAAAAGTGAGAACCCTTCAATTACTCGTGACGTTTCAGGGGAGGGAGTTCAGCAGGCATTACTAAAGATGCTGGAGGGAACGGTTGCAAATGTGCCACCCCAAGGAGGTCGCAAGCATCCCTATCAAGACTGCATCCAGATTGATACCAGCAATATCTTGTTTATCTGCGGGGGTGCTTTTGTCGGTCTAGATAAAACTGTGGAGCAGCGCATCGGCAAGAAGTCGATTGGCTTTATTCAGGCAGGCGATGGACAATCGAAAGATAAGCGAACGGCAGATATTCTGCGACACTTGGAGCCAGATGACTTAGTCAAATTTGGCATGATTCCAGAATTTATTGGTCGCTTACCCATGGTGGCGGTGGTCGATCCACTGGATGAGGATGCCCTATCTGAAATTCTGACTGAACCTCGCAATGCCTTGGTGAAGCAGTACCAGAAGTTGCTGAAGATGGACAATGTGCAGCTGGAGTTCAAGCAAGAAGCGGTTCGGGCGATCGCTCAAGAAGCCTATCGGCGTAAGACTGGGGCACGGGCGCTACGAGGCATTGTGGAAGAACTCATGCTAGATGTGATGTACGAGCTACCCTCCCGTAAGGATGTGACCTGCTGCACCATTACTAAAGAGATGGTTGAGAAACGCTCAACGGCTGAGCTATTACTGCATCCGTCATCTTTACCAAAGCCTGAGTCTGCATAATGGTGCTAAAGCATCTCGAAGCTTGAGTAGTAGGTTTTTTAGCCAAAAACCTGTAATCTCAATCTGAAGTTTAAAACCTGCTTAGCAATGCCTTATATTCCAATTCGTGGTGTTAATCACTACTATGAGTGGATTGGTACGTCGGATCGCTCTGTGCCGTCGGAGAAACCAGTCATGGTTTTCGTTCATGGCTGGGGCGGTTCAGCACGGTATTGGGAAAGTACAGCTCAAGCTTTATCAGATACATTCGATTGTCTCCTCTACGATCTGCGAGGATTTGGGCGTTCCTGTTTACGAGCAGACCAGCAACCCAGTTCTGTCGGCGAGCAGACCCAGCAGCAAAGTGTAGACAGAACAGTAGCCGCAGAGACTGAACTCCTGCAAGCGGCTGAGAGTACTGAAGATTTGATCTACGAACTAGAAAGCTATGCGGATGACTTAGCTACTTTATTGCAAAAGTTGGGATTGGAGCGGGTTTATCTGAATGCTCACTCGATGGGAGCTTCGATCGCGGTTTTTTTCCTAAATCTTTACCCCCAGTTTGTAGAGCGGGCAATTCTGACCTGTAGTGGCATCTTTGAATACGACGAAAAGGCTTTTAGTGCTTTTTATCGGTTTGGCGGCTATGTGGTGAAATTTCGCCCCCGTTGGCTGGCTAAAATTCCCTTTGCTAACCGCATGTTTATGGCTCGGTTCTTACACCGACCGTTACCTCATGCTATTAGCCAAGCTTTCCTGGAAGATTTTCTCTTAGCCGACTATAAAGCTGCCCTCGGAACCATTTTTACTTCAGTGAGCAAAAAAGCGACTGAAGTGATGCCACAAGAATTCGCTAAGCTAACGGTTCCAACTCTCTTAGTTGCTGGGGAGCATGACATCATTATCCCTGCGTCAATGGGGCAGCAAGCTGCTAACTTGAGTGAAAAAGTAGAGTTCTGCCTGATCCCCGACACGGCTCATTTTCCCATGATGGAAGACTCAGAAACCTATCTCCAGCGCGTACGGGCCTTCACCCATGTTAAGCAGCCTAGCTTGTAATGATTGGGTATAGATATTGCTGACGATCTACTGGAGCTAGCGGGGAGCAACTACATGGGTAACGAAGAAGCTTGGTATATTGTGAAACAGCCCAATGGATCTTGTGAGATCTTGCCTGCAACTGAAGTTGAGGTAAACCAATCTGGTGAGCAGTCTACGACCTCAGCAGAACGTTGGGGGCCATTTGGTTCGCACAGTCAAGCGATCGCTCGTCGCGTTGGGCTGATTCGTGCAGGTAAGTGCCAACCTGTTTAGAGCCAAAGGTAAAAACTAAATGAGGGTGAGGAACGTTCTCACCCCACTGCTGGCTTAGCGCATACTAGATTCGGCTCGCGTGCCTTTTTGGGTGGCAATCCTTTGAGTGAGCACAGACAAGGCCTTGGCATATTGTGGATCTGAAGCTGTTCCTACCTTGTCGCGATCGCGGCTCAGTTCTTCTCTCTGAGTATCACTGAGTTCTATTACCACGTCGGGAGCAATGCCGTGCTTGTTGATGTCTACCCCATTAGGAGTGAGGTATTTAGCGATCGTCACCGCTAACCCCGAACCATCGCCTAGACCTCGGACAGATTGCACTAAACCTTTGCCAAAAGTCTGAGTCCCAATTAAAACAGCTCGCTTATTGTCTTGCAAAGCGCCTGACAGAATTTCGCTGGCACTTGCAGAACCCCCATCGACCAAAACGACTAGGGGTTTATTGGTCAAGGCGCGGCGATTAGCTCTTTCACGATCTGTTTCGCCTTGTCGATCGACTGTAGAGACGATCGCGCCATCATTTAACCACATGCGAGCAATTTCAATGCTGGAGTAGAGCAGACCACCTGGGTTAGAGCGGAGATCCAGAATGTAACCATCTACCCGCTTTTCCTCTAGGTCCTGGATGGCTTTTCGCATCTCAGAGGAAGCATTGGCGCTAAATTGCGATAGACGAATATAGCCAATGTTAGCGTTGGGTGCTTGCTGAGTGGTGTACTTGACTGGATGAATTTCAATGCGATCGCGCTTCAATCGAAACTCTAATTGCTCTTTCTCTCTTAAGACGGTCAGGGTGACTTGAGAACCAACAGGACCGCGAATCAACGTCACAGCCTTATCAACATCCATCCCTTCGGTGCTCTTGCCATCAATTTTGAGAATCGTGTCTTTGGCAAGCACTCCAGCTTTAGCGGCAGGTGTATCTTCGATCGGAGCCACAACAACCAGCTTCTTGGTTTTCTCATCCTGAGACAACTGGATACCAACGCCAGTAAGTTCGCCTGACGTATCGATCTGCATATTCCGGAACTCAGTCGGGTCCATGAACCGGGTGTACGGGTCATTCAGCTGCTTGAGCATTTCCCGGATAGACTTGTAAGCTTCTTCCTTATTGCTGTAAGAACGGTTCAAATATTGGTTGCGAACTGTCTTCCAGTCAACTTGATTAAAACTGCCGTCTACATAGTTGCGATCGATAATTTGCCAAACTTCGTCAACTATTTCCTTAGGACTTTCGCGGAAAAAGGCTTGACTTTTAGATAAATGAATGCCAGCTCCAGTGATGCTGACAGCAGTGAGTGCAACTGCTGTTGCACCTAAAACAAGCGCGCGTTTTGTCATGTCCATATGCCTACAGAGCTGGAAGGGATTGGTTTGCAAAGAGTACAGCGTGCGTTTGTACCAAAGAGATTGATCTAACCAAGCACTCTTGGATAGAGCCTCACACCCTTATGACTTAGATTGAATCGCCATACACTAGCAACTGTCAGCACTCGGTTTTCAATCTAAAGTCATGCCAATAGTAAAGACTATAACAACTTTATTTCGCTAGCCTCAACTCCAGCCGGAAATCCATGCTTGATTTAAGGATCAACCCAGCGATCGTCCGCCTTAATCAGATTAATTAACTCTGTAACGCCTTGATCTTCCGGAACTTTTTTAATCTCGTCTCGCCCTCGGTACAGAGAAATGTAGCCAGGTTGCTTCCCAACATAACCATAGTCAGCATCTGCCATTTCACCGGGGCCGTTAACAATGCAGCCCATCACTGCAATATCAAGTCCTGTTAAATGCTTGGTTGCTTCACGAACTTTGTGGAGAACTTCTTCAAGATTAAAGAGGGTACGCCCGCAGGAAGGACAGGCGACATATTCCACCATCGTTTTCCGCAAACCTAGAGCTTGCAGAATGCTGTAACAAACCGGAATCTCTTTTTCGGGGGCTTCGGTGATAGATACCCGAATAGTATCGCCAATGCCATCGGCTAACAACGGCGCTATACCAGCCGTAGACTTGATGCGACCGTATTCGCCATCCCCTGCTTCAGTCACTCCTAGATGGAGGGGATAATCCATACCCAACTCATCCATCCGCTTTGCCATCAGGCGGTAAGCTGCCACCATGACAGGCACCCGCGAAGCTTTGAGAGAAACGACCAAATTGTGAAAATTCAGCGACTCGCAGATCTGAATAAACTCGATCGCAGATTCCACCATGCCTTCAGGGGTATCCCCATAGGTGAACAGCATGCGCTCAGCTAAAGAACCATGATTAACTCCAATCCGCATTGCCTTACCTTGGTCCCGTAAGGAAATAACCAATGGTTCTAGGGTTTCGCGAATTTTGGCTCCAATCTCGTCAAACTCGGCTTGGGAGTATTCAGTGCGGTCAGCCTTGGGCTTTTCAAATACATATAGCCCTGGGTTAATTCGGACTTTATCAACGTGCTTGGCAACTTCTAGGGCAATCTTCATGCCGTTGTGATGGACATCAGCCACCAAAGGCACGGGCTGATAGGTTTCTGCTAGTTTTTGCTTAATATCTTTGAGCGCGTAAGCATGGGCCAGACTGGGTACTGTCACCCGCACAATTTCACAGCCGATCTCATGGAGACGGCGAATCGCGGCAACTGATCCCTCAATATCCAGGGTGTCTTCGTTGATCATCGATTGCACGACGACTGGAGCACCTCCACCAATCGTGACATTACCGACCTGGACAGGACGGGTTTTGCGGCGTCGGATGGTGGTGTCAACGAAGGTTTGACCGGAGGCGGTGGAGGTAGTTGGCGTGGGCAGGGTTTGCATACGCTGATGGCTGGCTTCTAAACCAAGACAAGTAAGTGTTTCTCTCTATCTCTCAGATTGCCACAGTTAGGCTTCATTTAACTAAAGGAATTCAAATTTGCGTAATTCTCTCAGCAGAACTAGTAGGTACAGATTGTTGAATTAAAAATCTGTAATCAGGGAAACTACAGTGACTAATATGGGTGTTTTTAAGGTGTCAAACTTGGCTTTGTTCGGTGCTGGTGTGGGTTTGTTATTGCTGAGTACAACACCACAAAGAGTAGTGGCTGAGACAGCCGGAGATCTGTTGTGCCAGAAATCTCCTCATAACTCGCAGTGTGTGAAACAAGGTACGTCTGCGCCAAGCCCTACCAGTTATGCCGCAACCGCCAAGGCAAATTTGCGGGTTGTCCCTGTGGAGCAAGACTGGCGATCGCCAAAATCAGAGATTCCTTGGTCGGAACCTGTGATTGTACGCGATCAATTTGATGGCGAATATTTAGCTGTATTTGACAAAAGCCACTCTGGTAGCGCTTTTTGGAGCGGGCGGGAATCGGGAGTCGTCACTCAATGGACACCGACTAAAATTGCTGTGTTTGCCTATAAGAAGACCAGCTCTTGTGGATTCCTGACTTGTAAGAACATCATGGACTCGTCTTTAGTCGGCAAATCCCTCGAAATTAAATTAGGGAGCGAAATCTTCAAGCTAGATGGAGAAGATAGTACGTTTGCTGTCACTCCTGAGCTAGCCAAAGCATTGCAAAGTGCTCCTGCGGAGGAAGTTGTGATGAGAATTACTTTGGCTGGTAATGGTTCGACGATCACAAACAAAATTGGTAAAGGCACCGTTCAAGCTTGGAAAACGGTTTACCAAGCAGGAGAGCCAACTCGTTAATTCGTAGATAAAAGCGATCGCTCCTCTGCACTAAAAGCGATCGCCTCTGTAATTCTACAAATTAGCTGATCAGTCTTGAGGGAAATCGGGGAAAACCCATTGAGGCGGTTCACTCACTCTTCTGCGGGCGCGTTCCTCAGCAATTTCCAGCATCTTATCGAGTGAAGTATTGGCTACAAACTTGGTTGCTGCCTCCTTGTACTCCAAATTTGGGCATTGATCCCCAAGGACACAACCGTTCTTACAAGCTTCGGCACAGTTTATAGAGGCTGACGTCACTTCTGTTCTCCTAAAATCTCAAAATGACAGTTGGTTAAAGCAGCTTTTTAGAGTTGTTGGCAGAGGCGATGCTCTTTCAGATTTTACCTCCAGAGATCGCGCCACCCATCTGAAACTTGAAACCTTTTTCTAGTTGGGGATCAAAGCTCTTAAGTTCTGTGACTGCTGCTTGATTAGTCCTGAAGTGTTGAGTCTTGGGGCCGATAGACCCTACCCGGCGAATGATCGGCGTTAATTTCAACTACTAAATCAACATAGCGGGGATCGCGAGTCAGTGGTTGGATGAATAGCTCAGGATGCAATGCTTTCCAGAAATATTCCACAAACTGATTAATCTCGCGATCGCTCATGCCGCTCCTACCCGCTGCAATCATTCGGTGTTCCGCTTGTCGCCGCCATTGCTGACTCAGGCGGTAATCGGTTGGATGAAGCACCATGAGTCGGTCTAATTTGGCCCAAAGTGGCAGATAATCTTGCAACTTTGCGTTCATATCTTGCGCAAAGTCACGGTCTACTTCGGTTACAATTGGAGGTGGTGCGGTAGCAAATGCTGCTGGGTTAATCGGGCGAGCTCCGACAAACCAACCTTCAAACAGCACAATTGCAACACCTCTGACTACCTCTGGTACGGTTCTATCCCCTGCTCCGTTAAACACAGACTTGTCAAACCGAGGAACTTGAACCGAAGCGGACGGGTCAGCATGGCGTAGCTGGTCTAAAACCATGCAACCTAAATCCACATCGTGAGTCCCTGGTGGTCCCCGCCACACTAGGCGAGGATCGTTAGCTCTGAGGCGTAGCCGATCTGAATAAGTTTTGTACAGATCGTCGAGCGAAAAACTGAGGGTACGATACCCTAAGTGGCTAAGCAGCAAGGTTAAGATCGCGGCTAGAGTAGTCTTGCCTGTTCCCTGTCCACCTGATATTCCCTGCACGAGGGTTCGTCCTAACGCTTGATGGCGTGCTGCCAACTCTAAAGCTAAGGGCAACCACAAATTCCATAGGGGAACTAGAAGGTCAGAGTCTTGGCGAAAGGTGTGCTGACAAAACTGTTGGATTGCTGGATAAACACCTTGAAGCAGGTGCGATCGCACCTTGACAGCCTCGCTGACATTGATAGAGTTAATGCCAAAGGCTTTGGCTCTCAATGAATCTTCTAAAAGCCAAGTCTCCAGTTGCTGCTGCAAGACTGAGTTCGGTATCTGTCCTGCTACCCAATTTTGCAGGATTAGGTTCAAAGATGAATTGGATGGCTGCATGCCTTTACGCATCGCTGATTTGGTCTAACTGCCGATCTTGAATGCCTCAATGAACATGCCATAAATCAGGCCCAGTTTAACGGCATTTAAAGCTTCTAGCAGCAGTGATTGTGTTACCCCCTGACGATTGCTGTAAACAATTCGGCTAATTGCTTCTGTAAACGCCATTAAGACTGCGGCTGCAACAATGTCCCACGTGGCTGCCTGCCCAGTAGTAGTCGGAATGGCTGTCCCTGAGAAGATTCCGAAGAGCACGCTGATCACCAGCACCGATAGCCGTCGCCAAGGGTTACGCAACCACCGTCCCAACTGACCCAGCACTCCATCTACAAGGTTGTTTAGGCGGGTGTTTTGCATGAATAGCGTAGGCTCCAAATGGGTGACGCAACGGGATCACAAAAACAGATCTTAGTGACAAAGTATATAACTCCTGTGCAGGGGAAGATGACCTGTAGCAGGGGCAAAGTTGATGACATGAACTTGAAACGCATAGTGTGAATCACACAGCGGCGTAAAAATTTCACCGTACAGGTTTTCGATGACTGGGGTAGGGGGCACACCATGAAGCAGGGGCAAGTGAGCAAGCAGATGAAATCGATCGCCTATCCGATAGCTGCGATCGCTGGAACAAGTTTATTTCTCGGCACAGCGGCGTTAGCTTTAGGTTGGTTACAAGTTGGTGTTTGGATTGGTCCCGTGGAACCGAAGGCTTCTGCCATTCCAGGAGTTGTTCCGGCGAAGGAAACGGCAATGAATGTGGCCCTGCGATCGGCTACAGGTAATTCTCCTATTTTGTCTTCCACTGAGGTTGATCCCCTAGTTCAGCCAGGTAAGGCTCCAACCCAGATCGCTGCCAACAGTAGCCCTGCTCGCTTGAATGCAACCCCTAATCCTGGTGGTTTGCGGGTCAGTAACCCGACCGATTATCCAGTTCGGGTCGCTCTGTTAGCGCAACAACCTCCAATTAACTCCGCTCAAGCTTCCTTAGCTCCGACTGGTAAAGCACCTGTCTACGGCCAGCCTGCCCACTGGGATTTTGCTCCTGGCGAGGGCAGCACTCAAGGCTTAGTTTTATCTCTGCCCGAAGGAAATCTACAACTCAAAAAAGGAGATGTTCTGGTAGCGTTTGCTCAAGATGGCTCGCGCCGTTACTGGGGGCCTTACGTCATTGGAGAAACGAACCAACCTCTCTGGAATGATCAAAGCTCTGAGTGGCAACTGAATCTGCAACCTTAACCGCTTCAGAAATTAGTCCTGGATTCACGTATTCTGACGCCTAAGTTCACGGATCGGATGATAATACTGGAGAACTTAAAACTTGGTTCTCTCGTCTCTAGTATTTTGTTCAGCCTTGTTGAATTTTGGATGAAATTGAGTGTGGGCCGCCGTATTGTATATTTGCTGAAGCGTGACGAGAAGCAGCGTCCAGCGTTGATTTGGACCCTGGCGATCGCGTGGTTGCTGTTGATTGGCTGGATCGCGTTTTTTGGGCACTTAGGCAGCATTGGCTTAATTGACGAAACTGAGCCGCTGTTTGTGGAAGCTGCGCGACAGATGACAGTGACGGGTGATTGGATTACGCCCTTTTTTAATGAAGTGCCTCGCTTTGATAAGCCTCCTCTAATTTATTGGCTGATGGCGATCGCCTTTAAAGTCTTTGGGGTGAATGAATGGGCCGCTCGGCTTCCTTCGGCTTTGGCAGGATTTGCCTTGAGCTGTTTTTGCTTTTATACGTTACGTCAGTTTGGTTGGCCTCACAGATTCTCAAAAGCTACGACTCAGAAGCTACTAGCTAACTCATCAGAGCCTTCAATAGCACCCAATCAAGCTGTTGACGCTGGACAAGACTGGCAGTTGTGGCTGACGGCTGGGCTGGGAGGCACAATGGTAGCGTTGCACCCCTACACGTTCTTTTTTGGACGAACTGGCTATTCGGATATGCTACTCAGCCTCTGTATGGGCGGCTCGTTGTTAGCTTTTTTTATAGGGTATGCCCATACTGAAAACCGCAAAGTTCAAATTCGCTGGTATTTAACTTTCTATGTTTTGATTGGGCTAGCGGTGCTGACGAAAGGGCCTGTCGGAGCGGTGCTGCCTGGGCTGATCCTTAGTGCTTTCCTGCTCTATGTTGGCCACTTCAAAGCAGTTTTGCGGGAAGTACGTCTTGGTTGGGGGGCTTTGATTGTTTTAGGGTTAAGCGTCCCTTGGTTCGTGCTGGTGACGTTGGCTAACGGGCAAGCCTATATTGATTCATTCTTTGGCTACCACAATGTAGAACGCTTTACGAGTGTGGTGAATCAGCATGGTGGCCCCTGGTATTTTCACTTTTTGGTTGTGTTAGTCGGCTTTTTACCTTGGTCAGTGTTTCTGCCTGCCGCGATCGCCCGTCTGCAATTTTGGCGACGTCGAGCTTGGCAACAGCAACCCCGCTCAACTCATTTAGGATTGTTTGCTGGTGTTTGGTTTGCAGTTGTCCTAGGATTTTTTACCATTGCTGCAACCAAGTACTTCAGCTATGTGCTGCCCTCCATGCCTGCTGCTGCGATTTTGGTGGCCCTGTGGTGGAGTGAGCAAATTGCCAAAGCAGAACTTGGGCAGCAACAATCACGCAGCTTAAAGCTCAGCACGATTGCGGGGATCGCTTTATTTGCTTTGTTGGCAGCAGCTTGTCTCTATAGCCCCCAGTGGTTGAGCGATGACCCAACCATGCCTAACTTAGGGACACGTATGGAGCAGGCAGGCTTGGCAGAGTGGGGTGGAATTATTTGGGGAACTAGCGCGATCGCTGGGCTTCTCCTGTTACTAAAGCGGCAAGCACAGTGGTTTTGGGGCGTTAGCTTGATTGGGTTTGCGGCATTTCTGCTCTGGTTCGTGACTCCCATGTCTTTTCTTGTGGACGCGGAGCGGCAGTTACCCCTGAGAGAAATGGCTGCCGCTGCCGTCAAGGCAGAAAAGCCCCAAGAGCCGCTACTGATGATTGTGCGCGGATTTCACAAGCCTAGTTTGGTGTTTTATACAGAGCGACCCGTTAATTTCTTGATGAATCCGGAAACAGCCGCACCCGAAATTCAGCAAGCGATCGCCCAACCCACTGTTCCAGGTTCGGCCTTAGTGATTGCCTCGCAGAAAGCTTTAACCAGATCGGGATTACAACCCACTCAATATCAAGCGATCGCTCAATCTGGGATTTATCAATTGATTCGAGTTCCTAAAACAGGTCAGCCATAATGCAAGCAGCACAAAAGTGGCTAACTTCCCGATTGAATCAGTGGGTAGTTTTTTTGCTGGTTGGGGGATTGTTGATACGAGCTACCATTGCGGCTTGGCTATATCCCGGTTTTGACGAAGCCTACTACTATCTTTATGTGCTCCATCCAGATTGGAGCTATTTTGACCATCCGCTGCTGGTGGCTCTTAGCACTGGGTTCGGGCCTTGGCTCACAGGGATAGTTTCCCAGTTCACGATCCGAATTGGGACGTTGCTCCTGTATACCGGAGCCTTGATCTTTCTGTACTTGACCAGTGCCACCCTTTTCTCTGCACGAGTCGCAACTTTGACTCTAGCGATCGCCACTGCCATTCCCATCTTTCAGGTAGGCTTTGGCATTTTGACGGTGCCCGACACGCCGCTGATGTTTTTCTGGGCTACCACCCTCTATGTTGCCGCTGTGGAATTTTTTCGAGTTCCGCAAAGCTATCGACCCAGTTGGCGATTAGCGTTGATTAGTGTTTTGGTTGGTTTGGCCTGCTTAGGGAAATATCACGGCTTTCTGCTGGGGTTCGGGTTAGTTGGGTTTTGCTTAACCAGCGATCGCCATCGCTCGGCCCTCTTTTCTCCTTGGATGGGCCTTGGTTTAGCGTTGTTTGCGCTCACTCTCTCCCCCATGCTGCTGTGGAACTGGCAGCGAGATTGGGTCTCCTTCCGATTTCAATCTGGGCGGGCGGTTCCTAGAGATCAATACGATCTACTGGCTCTCCTTAGCACCTTTTTAGTCGGAGTTGCTTACCTATTCCCTACCTTTGGCTTTCCTTTGTGGTGGGTAACGCTGCGTCAGGCAGGCAAACAAATTATGCAGCCTTGGCGAAGCAAATCTGGAATTGATCTCAATTTGCATAGCAAACAGCGATTCATCCTCTGGATGTCTTTGCCCGTCATCTTAGTCTTTACCCTGATTGGCGGTTATCAACAGATTTTGCCAACTTGGCCCATGCCAGGATTTTGGGGGGCTACTTTACTGTTGGGTTATCAAGCCGCCTTGTGGCAAAAGCAAGCTCCGCGCGCCGTTCAGCGTTGGCTAGTTGGGTCTGGAACCACCATCATTGTTTTGATGTTGATTGCGCTGCTGCATGTGGCGTTTGGCATTGCTCAAACCACCAGCAATTATGCGTTCTTGGGCGGTATGTGGTCTCCTAAGGAAGACTCCTCTACACAACTAGTAGATGTGCAGCAGTTACGTCGGGGCTTTGCCGACAACCCCACATTGCAAGCAGCCCTGCAAGAGACTGATTTTATCTTTACCAATCGCTATTTCTTAGGTGGACAGATTGCAATGGCTTTGGAGCCTCTAGAACCTAAGCCGATTGGCTGCTTGTGTGAAGATCTGCGCGGCTTTGCGTTCTGGTCTAAGCCGAATCAATGGGTCGGGAAAGATGCCCTGTACATCACCTCTGAGCAATTTAAGGGTAAAACTGGTTTAGCTCCGTACCAAGGCTACTTCAGTAGTATCGATAAGATTGCAGATGTCCCAATTCGCCGGGGTGGCGCGATCGTGCAAGTCTTTTACGTTTACCGAGCCAAGAATCTGCTACAGCCTTATCCTCGACCCTACGGAAATTGATAGTTCTAAATTCGAGTAGGAGTTCGCACTGCTCCCAAACTAATCAAAGTTATTACTGTAAACCGCTTAAGACTTAACACCAAGGAGCTATTGGGATGGGTTTAAAGCTTTCCATTATGGACCGCTATCTAATCACAGAACTGCTGCCTCCTTTTTTGTTTGGAGTCGCCGCTTTCTCAGCGATCGGTTTAGCAGTCGGGGTCTTCTTCGACTTGGTGCAGAAGATTACGGATGCGGGAATTCCCTTCTCAACGGCTATACAGATTTTTTTGCTCCAAGTGCCAAACTTTGTCACCCTCTCGCTTCCCATGTCAATCTTGCTCGCTACCTTAATGGTTTATAGCCGCCTATCGGGAGATAGCGAAATTGTGGCGTTGCGGGGCTGTGGAGTGAGCATTTATCGGCTGATCGTTCCTGCGTTGATTGTCAGCTTGATTGCAACAGGTATAACTTTTTTCCTCAACGAGTTGGTAGTTCCCAGCAGTAATTATCAGGGAGAAACTTTACTAGAAAAGGCGTTGAGTCAAGATAAGCTGGCATTTCAAGAGAAAAATATTTTCTATCAAGAGTTTTCTGGAAAAAAACTAGCTCGCATTTTTTATGCTCATGATTTTAATGGTCAACGCATGCAGAATTTGACCATTCTTGACTTCTCGAAAGAAGAGCTGAATCAAATTGTAGAAGCAGAATCAGCAGTTTGGAATGTGGAGCAGAGCACTTGGGATTTTGCCAATGGCACTATTTATATTGTTGCGCCAGATGGTTCGTCTCAAAATTTGCTCAAGTTTGAGCGCCACCAACTCCGCTTACCCCGTGCGCCTCTAGATCTAGCGAATAAAAAGCGTAAGACAGATCAAATGAACATTGCTCAGGTGCGAGAACGTTTGACGCTTTTGGAGCAGAAAGGGGATGAGAAAAAGGAGATCCGCAAATATAGGATGCGAATTCAACAGAAACTAGCCCTCCCTTTTATCTGTGTAGCTTTGGGACTAGTTGGGGCGGCTCTGGGCACCACAAGTCGCCGTACCAACACTTCTACTGGCTTTGGCATTAGTATCTTGATTATTTTTGGTTATTACTTAATTGCGTTTATTAGTAATGCTCTAGGAGAAACGGGAGCATTTTCCCCTTTCCTCGCGGGGTGGTTGCCGATTCTTGTAGGAGTAACGGCAGGTGGAGCACTGCTGTTTCGGGCGACTCGCTAGCTCCCCCAAACTTAAATTTCGCTCAATCACCTAAATCTCATCATGATTCACTGGGCTGGGTTGGCGTTAAGGTTTGATAAATCTGCTCTAACAACTCTTCTACAGGTAAACCAGGGGGCAGGATATGAGTGGCGATCGCGGCTAAACCAGCCGTAAGATCTAGCATGGCGATTCCTGCTTGCACCTCTAGGTCTCTAGGGGCAGTGTTTGGTAGTTCGTGATCCCAATCCCGCCGTTGATCGAGCACCAAGATAGGAATTTGTAGCTCTAATTGCTGGAGTGTTTTTACAGCGTCCAGTACGGCTGGAGAGGTGTGGTTTCCTCGTAAGCAAATTAATACTAGGTCAGGACTTTGGTGTTGTAGCTGACGGAGTACTCCGGCCCAAGAGCGAGTTTGCAACCCACGTAAGCCTGCTGTTTGCAAATACTGGGCTAAAGCTTGTAACCAATCAGCGTCTCTCAGAGTGGCTGAGAATTGTGCGTTTGGTGCTGCGATTGTAGGGGCAGTCTCTGCGACTAGATCGGGTAAGTGCAATAAGTCAACCACCAGAACACCTGGCTGCCAGTTGAGACCCACGGCCACTTGAATCGCTTGCATTAAAGCTGCGGCTTCGGAATTGTTCTGCTCAGGTTTGGTAAAACTAGGACTGGCTTTGGCTAGACAAGGAAAGATAGACAACCCTGGAACTTGGTTTGCGGCTTGGGTGGCTGCTTTGGTGAGTGTGATGATGGGGAGAGACGCTAAAAAAGTATGCTGGGCTAGGTCTTGAAAATAATTAGACAAGTTGGGAATTGCCCGATCGATCAAGAGGACATCCGGTCGCCAAACGCGGGCCAACAGTTCTGCTTGTTCTAAATCGTCTGCTTCTAAGATGCGATGGTGATGTTGCTGGAGTAAGTTACTTAAGCTATTGATCACTCCGGCGGTTAGCTCTGTGTTGGTTTCTATCGCTAAGGTGGTTGTAGGTGCAGTCGGTTGCCTAAGGTCCTCTTGGATTAAGTCAGGTAGAGTAGCCGCTTCAAAGTTATTCAGGTATAGCACCGTTAAGCTGCGAGCTGGGTTGGCGATCGCCTCTGATCTCCCTTCTAAAGCAGTTAAGTGAGCTAAGTGATGTTGTAAGGGTTGGCTTTGGATGGGTAAGCAGAGAAAACCATCGGCATGATAACGGGCAGCTTGAGCTTGCTCAGCTTTGGTGGCAGTAATGACTGCTGGAATATGGTGAGTTTCTGCGTCTGACTTTAGTAAGGTGAGTACGTCCCAGCCTGAGAGGAGGGGAAGTAAAGGGTTGAGGAAAACGATACAGGGTTGCAAGCGTCTGGCTTTCTCTAGCGCTTCTGTCCCAGAACGGGCGATCGCCACTCGGTAGCCTAAACTGGTGAGCTCGTCTGTCAGATGCTCAATAAACTGGGCAACTGACTCCACAATCAACACCAAACGGTTGTGACTGAGGTTTTCTAGAGGAGGGGCCACACCCAGGCTGGGTTGAGGGGGACTCGGCGGCAAGAGGAGGGTAAACTGACTCCCTTGGCCTTCTTTAGAAATGAAGGTGACATCTCCCCCGTGCAACCGCGCTAGGCGCTGGGTAATGGCTAGCCCCAATCCAGTTCCTTCAAAACGGCGAGTGAGCGGATTTTCTAGTTGTTGAAACTTTTGAAAAATCAGGTGCTGTTTGTCTGCGGCAATGCCAATGCCCGTATCTGTGACGGTAAAGACAACCCAGCCTTCCCACCGGGTCACTTTCAAATTAATGTGGCCGCTGGCTTCGGTAAATTTGATGGCATTGGACAGGAGGTTGACGAGCATCTGCCGCAAGCGCACCTCATCTGCCACAATGCTGTCTACATCTGGGGCAATTTCTATACTGTAGGGTACGGTTGAGGGGGCTTCGACCATATTCTCAACCAAAGCTTTTTCTTCAGGGAATTGGAGTTGGTAAGCTTGCTCAAGGGCGCAATCGCACACTGATTGGAGGTGAACAGGACCCAGCACCAGCTCCAGTTGCCCTGTTTCCATGCGCGTCAAATCTAAAATGTTATTGACCACCGTCATCAGATGCCGCCCACTTTGGTAGATGAGGCTGGCATAACGGGCCTGACGCTCATTTAGAGAGCCTAATACCTGATCTTTCAACAGATTAGAGAGGCCTAAAACAGCAGTGAGTGGGGTTTTTAGCTCATGACTGATACAAGCCAAAAATTCATCTTTTAGTAAATTAAGTTGAACTAAGTCGGCATTCTTGGCAGCTAAAGTGCGATTGACCTGTTGCTGCTCTGTGTAGTCTTGGGCCAGCACCAACCATATTTCTTGAGGAAAAGCCACATCTGAAGCCTGAGGCAATTTGGAGAAAGGGCTAGTAGGACTGACTCCTAGGTCGGCTAGCTGGAAAGTCGTAGTAAAGTCTGGCGATGTAGCCCGAGCCAACTGAAGCGGTTGATCGCTTGGGTTTTCTGTTGCCCAAGCAGAAAAGTCTAGTAAGCTTTTACTAAATTGCCAAATTCGCTCCTGCCCGTTATCGGTAGGGCAAGTACAGATGCAAGTATCTGCTGCGGACCCGACCTGGCATTGATACGGCGCGATCGAGGAAGCGAAAAATGAAAGTAGGCCAGCTTGCTGTTCTGAGGACGTGTTAGTAGCGGAAGTCTGGGGACCCTTAGTGAAAGATGCCTGCTGTAAGTTGAGAGAGGTTCCTAAGCGAGCTTTTGCAGATAGCAGCTGTTGATTGAGTAAGGCGACACCTGGATGGGCTTGCCGGAGCTTCGAGCCACCCAGCCGTGGGCGGGCCATTTGTTGCTTCAGACCTGTAGAGAGCGATCGCTCGGCTTCGTTGTGACTTTTGGCCGGATTCGTCCAACTGGCAACCTCACTGGTCACCTCAGGAGATTGGGAAGTACGCGATCGCTGTCCATCAGAGGTGGAGTCTTTGTGGCTAGTTTGAGGTACTGGATGCAGCAAGACTTCGGTATTGAGAATTGTTCCCGCAGCCTGCTTTAGCCTAGGTAGTTCTGACAACTCCCCAATTTGTTGTTGCCAGCACTGATTTTGATACAAAACTTGTCCAGTGCTAGTCTGCACCATCAAAGGTAAAGAAATTTGCTCTAGGAGTTGAATTAAGAGGGAAATCGGTTGAACTTTAGCTGCATCCGTGGCTCTGCCATCTACCCCTCCCCTCGCTAAGTTAGCTCTGCTCGTCTTTGGTGTAGGGGGTGTGGACACTTCTGAAGCCGTCTCAGCGAGCGTAGTTTCAGTGGATGCTAGCAGAGGAGACAACGCCTGTAAAAGGCGGGAGTAATCTAGCAGCCCCAAAAATTCTCCGGTTGGATTCACCACTGCCCAAGCTCCAACTGGCTGCTTCAACTCCTGTAGGTAAGACCAGAATTGACTCAAGCTCCAAGCAGCAGGTAATGTTAATAATGGCGTAACAATAGGTAAATCAACTGCTGATAGAGGTTGTTGCAAGTTTGGCGCTGCGATCGCACCTTGAGGAGCATCTACTTGACCGCTTGGTTGCTCCAAGCCTAGGCAGGAGACCAAAACAGGCCAGTTGAGCAAGCCAATGGGTTGTTTTTTTGCATCCACGACAACTAATCGCTCACAGTTAGCCTGACTTAACAGGTGTAAAACCGCTGCTACAGTAGCAGACTGAGAACAGATTGAAACGGATTCAATGAACGAGCTGAGAAGAGTCGTGTGCATTAATTAATGGAGACTCGCTCCAATGGGTTGGCTTAGTAGCAAGGGCAGTGAGCTGAAGCGACTAATAAATATTTGGGATCAGCTCTTAGTTATGCCTTACTAGTTTACGAGCTTTGAATCTCCTGATTTTGACAGTATTGCTTTATTATGGCTCTCCAACACAAAGCTCAGCAGCACAGCTAATTACAATTGATTACGGTTGTCACTGCATTTAGAGTTAAGATTGGTTAAGATTGATACCTGGCTCCATGGACAATTTGCCGTTTAAACTTTGTTGATTTATTGCTTGTAGGTGTCATTAATTAGACTTAGTAGTAATTCGTATCCACTTAGTTTCTTCAAGCTGCTACGGTTGTGTATCCTCAACTGTTAATTTCAATTCTGCTGAATTCTGGTGACCTAGCTCAATCTCTAACTACACTCTTAAGTGGCGATCGCTATAGAGTTACCCAATTCGGCTCCGAAAAAGAGTTGTTGGATTTTCTTGAGCTAGAACAACAACAAATTGACTGTTTAATTTTGCAATCAGGCTCCCATCTAACTTCATTAATTGAGCAGTTGCAAAAACAGGCAATTTTGTTGCCAGCCGTGGTGCTTAAATCTGAAGAGGCAATAGTTAATAGTAGCTCTCTGTCCCCTAATGAACGCCTTGAGATAGCAACTTTAGAAACTCCCAATCCGCTTGAATCGGCCCAGCCTATTGCTCAAAATACAATCCAAGACCAGGCAGATCTGACGTATCACGTGGCAACCGTAGAAGCATCAGTTGCCCAACTCAATCGAATCGCTCAACTTATTAACCAGGCGATCGTTCAATTTTTGAAGTTGTCTCCGACCCACCATACACCCAATCAGCAACCCGCTCCCGACTTGATGACGGAGTTGATCAGCCAAAACTCTCTGATGCTACAGCAGCGACGTTTGGCCGATAAACTGAAAGAACGATTGGGATATTTAGGCGTCTACTACAAAAGAGATCCTAAAAACTTTCTGCGTTACTTGCCTGCTGCTGAGAAACAAAAGTTCCTCAGAAAACTGAAGTCAGGCTACAGCGATATTGTTTTGGTTTACTTCTCAGGGGATGAGCAACTCAATCAAAAAATTGATGATTTCGTCAATACAGCTTTTTTTGCGGATGTTTCAGTCTCGCAAGTTGTAGAAACTCACATGGAACTGATGGATGACTTCTCAAAGCAATTAAAGCTAGAAGGGCGGAGCGACGAAATTTTACTTGACTATCGTCTAACCCTAATTGATACAATTGCGCACTTGTGTGAAATGTATCGTCGCTCCATCCCTAGAGATCCCTAGAGGTTTCTGGTTCCTAATAATTTTGCTTATCTCTGCTTTTGAAACCCATTAATTGAGCCTGCTAGAAGTGAGTAGATCTAATTCATGAGTTCCCTGAAAAAAACTTATATTCTTAAACTCTATGTTGCTGGCAACACGCCTAATTCAATCCGAGCTTTAAAGACTCTGAACAATATTTTGGAAACAGAATTTCAAGGAGTTTATGCTCTGAAGGTCATTGACGTACTCAAAAATCCTCAACTTGCTGAGGAAGATAAGATTTTAGCCACTCCTACTCTTGCTAAGATCTTGCCACCGCCAGTACGCAAAATCATTGGAGATTTGTCCGATCGCGAGCGAGTTTTAATCGGTCTGGATCTTTTATATGATGAATTGCGGGAGGATGATTCTAACTTCGAATAACTCTTGCGATTAGGTTTTATTGATTGGGTCTTTTCCTACATAAGTCTCACGCAAAACAGTATTTTTAGAGCTGATTCAAAAACTAAACTTAATAGAAATGATGAATCCAGACAATCAAATTAAACAGAGGGAAGACCTACAGTCAGTAGGAGTTAAAAAAATCCGGACGATGATAGAGGGCTTTGACGAAATTAGTCATGGTGGGCTTCCGGTGGGCAGAACTACTTTAGTAAGTGGTACAGCTGGTACTGGTAAAACACTACTAGCTGTACAATTTCTGTATAACGGTATTACCCAGTTTGATGAGCCTGGTATTTTTGTCACCTTTGAAGAATCACCTGCTGATATTATTAAAAATGCCTATAGTTTTGGTTGGGATTTACAAGAGCTAATCGATGATGGCAAACTTTTTATTTTGGATGCTTCACCCGATCCAGAAGGTCAAGATGTCGTCGGTAATTTTGATCTCTCAGCCTTAATTGAACGGATTCAGTACGCAATTCGCAAATATAAAGCTCGACGAGTTTCGATTGATTCTGTTACTGCTGTTTTCCAGCAATATGATGCGGCCTCTGTGGTGCGCCGAGAAATTTTTCGGTTAGTAGCACGTTTGAAGCAGGTGGGTGCAACCACTATTATGACGACCGAGCGGGTAGAAGAATATGGTCCTGTAGCTCGGTTTGGCGTGGAAGAATTTGTCTCGGACAACGTTGCCATTGTGCGTAATGTGCTAGAAGGTGAACGACGACGGCGCACCATCGAGATTTTAAAGCTGCGTGGGACTACCCATATGAAAGGGGAGTACCCCTTTACGATTACGAATCAGGGCATTAATATCTTCCCGCTGGGGGCAATGCGACTGACCCAACGCTCTTCTAATGTACGAGTCTCTTCTGGGGTTAAAACGCTAGACCAAATGTGTGGCGGAGGCTTCTTCAGAGACTCCATTATTTTGGCAACAGGCGCAACGGGTACTGGCAAAACCTTGTTAGTAAGCAAATTCTTGCAAGAAGGTTGCAGGCGGGGTGAACGGGCGATGCTCTTTGCCTATGAAGAATCACGGGCTCAACTCTCTCGCAATGCCTACTCTTGGGGCATTGACTTTGAGGAGTTGGAGCAGCAGGGCTTATTAAAGATCCGCTGTGCTTACCCAGAGTCGGCTGGCTTGGAAGACCATTTACAGATTATCAAATCAGAAATCGCGGAGTTCAAACCTAGTCGGATTGCGATCGACTCTTTGTCAGCTCTGGCCCGTGGTGTCAGTAATAATGCGTTTCGTCAGTTTGTGATTGGGGCGACGGGTTTTGCGAAGCAGGAAGAAATTACTGGCTTCTTTACCAATACGACTGATCAGTTCATGGGATCTCACTCGATTACTGACTCCCACATTTCTACAATCACCGACACAATCTTGGTGTTGCAGTACGTAGAAATTCGGGGTGAAATGGCGCGAGCGATTAACGTCTTTAAGATGCGGGGTTCTTGGCACGAGAAAGGCATTCGAGAATACACGATTAGTGAACAGGGTCCAGAAATCAGAGATTCTTTCCGCAATTACGAACGCATTATCAGTGGTTCGCCCACTCGCGTAGCCTTTGACGAAAAAACAGAGCTATCCCGGATCGTCAGAGGGGTACAGGATAAAAGTGAAGGCGACTTGGAACTGTAGGATTGAAGCTGTGGAGTTGGTTAAATTTGGGTGCGATCGCTTGCCCAACCAAAACTAAATTTTCGGTTGAGCCCCATTGATGTACTAGCGCCACAGCCTTAAGCCTGTGATCCTCTTCCACCAAACTTAAATTAAGCTTCAAAGCAAAGTCATCACCCACTAGCGATCGCCTCTCTCGTCACCAGGAGAGAGAAGAAGCGCCTAGGTAAGGTAATTGTTTTGTGCTGAGATTAAAGCGAGCATGGAGGGACTCGAACCCCCGACCCTCAGGACCGGAACCTGATGCTCTATCCACTGAGCTACATGCCCTAATTTCCTTTGTAATTGTATCACGTAATGCGATCGCAAGTCAGAAAAATTTGAAATCTATGGGCTGGCAGGATTCAATGTCTCGGTATGCACCCAGCCAAACTGTTATGGCAAACCTGATTTAAGCAATCTATAGGATTTTTAGAAACCTAGAATTCATCCTGTTATTTGAAGTTGAAATGGGGCATTTTAAGCAAAGCTGCTGTGTGCTTTCCTGCTGGTTAAAGGTCTTGCTATAGTTCGTTCTCAAGCAGCTTCGCAAGCTAGAAGTAACGCTAAAACTACTGAAATTACTTCAGAAACTAAATAACTGAGTGAGCTTGAGGGCGGAGAAGATTTCTGAAGGAATTCTTTTTCGCAAAGCTTTGCTGTGTTTGCATCTACCCTTACAAACGTAAATGATGACTCACCAAACTACTGTCGAAATTTTGCCAGTTACGTTGCCCCGAGAGATTCCAGAAGGCACTGCGGCTAATAGCCCGATTCGAGTCATTCAAAACTTGGAATCCCAGGTCAAAGTTTTAGATGAAAATCAACAGAAAATCGCTTTTGAGTATCCAGATGGGCCTCAGCGACTTAGAGGATTAGCGGGGACGGGAAAAACAGTTTTGTTCGCTAAACGAGCGGCCAAAATTCATGCGGAGCATCCAGATTGGAATATTGCTTTTGTGTTTTTTACGCGATCGCTATACCAACAAATTATTGAAGAACGCATCGGGCGCTATTATCAGGAACTCACAGGTAAAGCGCCAAACTGGGAAAAACTCAAGGTTTTACATGCTTGGGGAGCCAAAGATCAGCCAGGATTTTATCGCACTTTGGCGATCGAAGCTGGGGTAAAGCCGAAGAATGTGAAGGATGTAGAGCAAGAAATTGGCAAAGTTTCGCCTGCAAAAGCCTTCGCCTATGTTTGTAGTGGCTTGGAGCGGCAAGTGTCTCCGATTCCGTGCCTTTATGACGTGGTGTTGATTGATGAAGGTCAAGACTTACCCTTTGCCTTTTACCGACTCGCTCGCAATAGCCTAACAACGCCAAAGCGCTTGTACTGGGCTTACGACGAGGCGCAGGGAATCGGTTCCTTAACGGTGCCCGAACCCGCTCAAGTATTTGGTCGTGATGCGGATGGTGTCCCGGTGGTGGATTTAGGCTTGGGACGCAACCAATCTTTTTTCTATGAAGGAACAACAGTTCGTAAGTCGGAAAACCTAAATCGCTGCTACCGTACCCCACAATTGCTACTGATGGCAGCACAAGCCGTCAACATGGGGCTACTGAGACCGGAGGGACCCGTGCAAGGGGTGAGCAATCAGGCCGAGTGGCGGAAGCTAGGCTACGAAGTGCTGGAGGGAGACTTTACCGATGCTAGTGTTCAGGCACGACAACAGGTGACGATCGCCCGCCCTGCCGACAAAAATCTACACCCAATTGACCAAGAGGATTTTGAAGCTAGAGAAGCGATCGCCGAGTTACTCAGCCTCCAGACCTTTGAGCAGGAAGCAGAAGAACAAGAGTGGATCGCGCAGCAAATTGTGAATGATTTACGGCATGGTCTTCAGCCCACAGATATTTTAGTCACTGCGCTGTCTGGAGAGAGCGAGAAACAGTATTGGCAGAGCTTTCAGGCGAAGCTAGCTGCGTACGGTATCAAAAGCTTTATGGCAGGCGGAGAGACGCATCGCAATGAATTTATGCGGCCCGGACAGGTGACTTTAGCCAATATCCATCGCGCCAAAGGCAACGAAGCTTGGAAAGTTTATGCTTGTCGCTTTCACTGGGCTACTCGGCCTCTGGCTTGGAAGCAAGAAAGCGAACTCCACAAGCGCAATGAAGCATTTGTGGCCCTCACGCGATCGCGAGTCTGGTGCGTCGTCACGGGATTAGACGATCCGATTTTTGAGGAACTCCGTCAAGCCAAAGGGCAATATCCCCAACTGACGTTCCCTGCCTTTAACAAAGCCTCATTGCGACGAGTTCAGGATGAAGAAAGTAGTGAAGCAGAACTGGCTCCCGTGGCTGGATAGGCCTACCCTTCGATAGCTAGTCGAACTAAGTTGACCAAAATAAGTTGAATTGTTGAGCAGACGTAGTGCGGGTATCTTGCCCGCATTTTAATTGCGCTTATGACCCCAAAGCCGATAGAGCCGTCTTAATCAGTTGATAGAAGAATGGCTGTGAAACATTGACTTGTTTGGCTTCCACATCTGATTTGATCAACCAACCTAGTTTTTGTCCTTTTTGGATCACCAGCTGCTGCCCTTCCGAGTTGGTGATTCTCAACTCTTTACCACTTTGCCGCTCGTAAAGACAACAAGTGTATTGGCGATCGCGGTAATCAAACATCTGCTGACTAGTCGGAGCATCTGGAGCCTGCTGAGTCAGAGGTTCCAAAGCTTGAGAGGGAATTTCAGTGCTAGGCAACCGGACACCGACTAATTCTAGTTCTACTGTTTGATGACCTTGCCAGTCATTCACTCGCAACTTGTAGGCAATATCGACTCGATTAGGCAACGGATAATATTCTCCCCAGCGCCATGCCAAGGCCTGGATTCGAGGTTGAGCGATCGCCGCTAGGGGAGTATGAGATGAGCTGACATCTTGGCTCATAGTGACCTTGAGGTGAGCTTGGTCTTTTCCAATCGTGCGTTGCTCAATTACCCGCACATTGGGAGTCCAGAAAACCGGATCGGGGTTTTGAATGCCGCAGGGATGCAGCACGTCAATTTGCTCGTAAAGCGGCAAGTCAATTTGCTCCAAGTGAGCTTGCACATCAATCGCCAGGAGAGGCTTAAGCTGTTCGGGCTGAAGAGACGTACGGGCGAAGGTGCGGAGGCGCGATCGCAGCTCTTCCAGATTTTCGGCTAAGAGGGTAAAACCACCTGCTGCTTGGTGGCCTCCATGCTTTTCCAAAACTTCCTTGCAAAACTCCAACGCTTCAAACACATGAAAGTCGGGAATGCTACGAGCCGAACCACGAATTTTTTGGTTGTCATCCTCATAGGTGCCAATGAAAACAGGTACCCCGTAACGCTCGACCAGCCGAGAAGCCACAATCCCAATTACACCGTGATGCCAGTTGGGTTGCACTAAAACCAACACGCGATCGTCTTGCAGATCAATATCACTAGCTTCATACCAGGCGATCGCTTCCTGCTCAATTTGGGTGCAAAGTTGCTGACGTTGCTGATTAATTTGCTCACACTGCATTGCCCGCTCTAGAGCCACGCCCATGTCATCGGTAATTAACAGCTCGATTACCACTTGCGGATCAGCAATCCGCCCAACTGCATTAATTCTCGGCCCCAAACTAAATCCGATCGCCTCTGGCTTTAGGGCTTTGGAGCTACCTAACCCAGCCACTTGAATTAAAGCTTGCACCCCAGGAATCTGCGACTTGGGTAATCGCTGCAACCCTCGTTTTACCCAACGCCGATTTACCCCGGTTAAAGGCGCTAAATCCGCGATCGTTCCTAAGGTAAACAGTTCTAGCAGTAAATTGCCTAGGTCTTTCGCGTCCAGTTGCTGAGCTAGGGTTGTTGCCAAAATATAGGCCACCCCGACTCCAGCCACCCCTCGATAAGGCGAGTCTTCGTGAATCAGTTTGGGGTTGAGGATGGCATTGGCAGGTGGAATTTCTGGCGGGACTTCATGGTGATCGGTGACGATAACGGCTAAACCCAGCTCACGAGCTCTAGCGATCGGTTTGACCGCAGCAATGCCGTTATCCACTGTCAGAATCAGCCGTACCCCTTCGCGATGGAAATCCTCAACAATGCGCTCATTAATGCCATAGCCCTCACTCATGCGGCTAGGAATGGCATAATCCACCTCCGCGCCCAAAGCTCGCAAAGCCCGTAGCAACAAGGCTGTGCTAGTCATGCCATCGGCATCATAGTCGCCACAGATGGCAATTTTGTGCTGGTTGGCGATCGCCTCCTGCAATAGCTCCACACTCACCGCTAAATCTGGAAAATCTTCCAGCGGCGAAGGTAGCACCTGTAAGTCTGGGTCCAGAAAAATTTCTGCCTGCCCTGGCGTGGCTATGCCCCGGCTGATCAGCACTTGGGCTAGCAGCGGTGAAAGCTGGGTCGCCTGCACAATCGCCTCCACCCGTTCCAAATCACGCTCAGCAATATCCCACCGTTTATCGGGGAGTCGGTGCTCACGGGGAGGCAAATTAGGGGATAAAGGAACGGGTAAATCTAGCACAAATGTTTCAGTTCAAATACGCTCAGCCGATTGTACTAGCTAAAAGATGGCAACACGACCATCATTTAACAAATAAACAGAGCGATCGCCAGGGGGTCTGCCTCCGGGCCGAATTTCAATTCTGAGTGTTTTAGGATTCGGTTGAGAAATTCTAGCTTGTAGAGGCAGCGCCGTTTCGTCCCAGAAGAATACAGAAATATTCGGTTCTGTACCCCCACCTTGAGAAAACCTCAGTTCCTGTCCAGGCCGCATGGGTACCGGATCAGTCCCAAAGATTTTTTGAAACTGCACTAAACTCGCAGTCTGATTGACCACTTCCACGCTAATTCGTTGTCCTGGAGTGAACTGGATTGGCTTAGGACCACACCGAGAAGCACAGGTGCCCGCCCAAACAGGAGTAACGGCCTGAGTCTGGCTAAGAAGCAGCGTTGCAGTCATTAAAGCTGGCGCGAGTAAAACACTGGGTAAAAGTTTAACCATAGGTTTAGCGATAGAAAAATTGCAGAAATGAGTGGATCTCTGTGGTTGCTCCCATTAGCAGGATGCCGCACTTTAAGACACATCATGCCCATTGGCTGCAAAATTATTTCCGCTTGGTTCTCAACGCTGCAATCATTTGAACTCTCATAGACTGAAGCCTACGGCCATGAGAACTGAGCCTGCGCAAGCCACAAGCATTTTTACTAAGCTTGGCTCAAAGGAGGCGCAATTGGGTTTCTCCATCTAGGGCTCGGCTGGAACCTGAATGGTTAGCGATCGCAGGCTGTTCGTCAAGCCACTTTTCCTCGTCAGTGTTTAGTAAGCTTTGGGCCCCTTGCAGCAGATCGCTCTGAATATCTTGCAAATCTTCCCGATTGGCCAAGTAAGTTTTCAGAGCCGCTAAAGGATCGATGCTGCTGCCAACTCCTAATTCTGGTAAACGAGGGCGAGCCAACTGGCTGACTAGTTCTGGCTGAATCGTATAACTGTGGGCACTGTGCAGAGCGGCATGCAAAGGCGCATTGTCAATCTCGTCTAGTTGCTCAGAGCGAATTTGATAGATCAACCGCACCACAGCATTCGCCACTAACTCTGGCTTCAGTGCCTTTAGTAGCTTTGCTTGGGGGTCTTCCGCCTCCGAAACATTCACTTCAATCGTGCGAAATGCTCGTACAGGCAAGGCACAAAACTCCAGCTTCGTCGCTCCTCGCTCCACCTCAGCCAACACAAAACCCTTATCTTCCTTTTCCTCACTGAAATCTACCCGCTCAATACTGCCGGGATAGACCACAGGCGGCTCATGACACAGGATTTGATGCCGATGCACATGCCCCAGCGCTACATAGTCAAAGCAAGGCCGCGCCAACAACGCCAGTGGAATTGTAAACCCCTTCCCCACCGCGAGAAACCGCTCCGCCCCAAAGAAAGCAGTATCCACCATCAAGTGACCCAAGAGCACAGTGGGTACCTCCGGATCAAGACGGCGTACTTCCCCTTCTAACGCCACCCGCAGGCGATCGATCAACAACTGATTCACCTCCGCCATCGACAGCCCTTCCGTCTCTGGGCGGGTCAACAACGTTGAGCGTGTCAGCCAAGGCAAAGTCACCACCTGAATCGGGCCATTACGAGTAGAAATTAGGTGAGTTTCCAAGCGATCGCCCACCACAAACCCAGGCACCCCCAGCGTCCGGTAAATGCACAAACTGGCTCCACCCTGCCCCTGGGAATGCTGATCATGGTTGCCCACCAGCAACACCGTCGGAATTTGAGCGTCCACCAAACGGCGAAACTGAGTCGCAAACACCTCTTGCACAATCGGCGGCGGTGTCGCATCTGGAAACGCATCTCCACCAAACAGCAGCAAATCCACAGGCTCCGCGATCGCCCGATCAATACAACGCCCCAACGTCGCCACAAAATCTTCCAGGCGAGTATTCAACCCCGTTTCTGGATTAACCCGTCCGTGGGAAAACCCACTACCCATGTGAATATCAGAAAGATGCAGAATTTTAATTGCCACTTCAGTTCATCCGGGCACAACGAATCGACTGGGTATACAACAACTTAGCATCGACTAGGGGAAAGGATGAGGGATGAGGGAGGAAGGATGAAGGATGAGGGAGGAAAGGTGGGGGAAGAGGAGTGAGGGGAAAGGGGAAAGGGGAGAAGAGAAAAGCCAGGAGCCAGCAGTCAGCAGTGAAGAAGTAACGGCCCAGGTATCGAAACACCTGTAGTTAAACTCGTCTGGAGGAGGTCTGGAGGACGCAGCCGTCCTTCAGCGGGGGTTTGGGGGCGAGTGCCCCCAAGGTTCGGGCTTCAACTAAAAACTGCACACAAGAAATTGCCAAATCGCTGGATATAACGAAACTTTCCTGAAAAAATAAGCTTCATAGCGGATAAACAAAACAGATTTTGCAGGGGCCAAGGTAGAAAACAAAGCATGCGATTAATTTTGTACAGTAAACCTGGTTGCCACCTATGCGAAGGATTACAGGAAAAGCTAGCTCAAATTCAAAACTTAAAGATTGACCTAGAAATTCGCGACATTACCACCCGTAACGATTGGTTTCAGGCTTACCAGTACGAAATCCCTGTCCTTTTGCGAGTTAATCCCCAGCCCACAGGGGCCGTAGAAGAACTATTACCCCGTCCTTCACCCAGAGCCAGCGTCACCCAGTTGGAACAAATGCTACAGAAATATTGGTTAGCAGATCAGTCAAAATAGGCCCAGGATGAGCATGTGAGGAGTTGCTGACATGAAACTACGAGAATTACTAGCAGCAGTACCAAGCGTTACCCAACCGTCTAGTCATTCCGCCTTGGAATTCGAAGTGAAAGGGTTAACCACCAACTCTCTCGCTTGCCAACCCGGAGATTTATTTATTGGTATGCCCGGAACCCGCGTCGATGGTGGTGAATTTTGGCCCAGCGCGATCGCCTCTGGTGCCGTAGCAGCCTTGGTTTCATCCACTGCCGCCCAAAAACGATCCCACACTGAAGCGGAAGATGCTTGTGTGATTCCTGCTGCCGATATGGTACAAGCTTGTGCCCAGGTAGCCGCCGCCTTCTACGACTACCCTGCCCAAAAACTACAGCTAGTCGGTGTCACAGGAACCAACGGCAAAACCACCACTACCCATCTGATCGAATTTCTACTCAATCAAGCCACTTCCTCCACGGCCTTATTCGGCACCCTCTATGCTCGCTGGCCTGGTTATCAAAAAACCGCAGCTCATACCACCCCATTTGCTGTTGATTTGCAACAAAACCTAGCAGCAGCAGTGGCAGCAGGCTCTGAATATGGCGTGATGGAAGTCAGCTCTCATGCACTGGCTCAAGGTCGAGTCCTAGGTTGTGGATTTGAAGTCGCCGTCTTCACCAATCTCACCCAAGACCACTTAGACTACCACCGCGACTTAGAAGATTACTTCGCCGCTAAAGCCCTTCTATTTAGCCCTGGCTACCTGAAGGGCCGAGCCATTATCAATCAAGATGATGCTTACGGGCGGCGCTTAATCGATCAGCTACCAGCAGAGCAAGTGTGGAGTTACAGCACCCAAGACCCCAATGCTGACCTTTGGACAAGTGACCTCACGTACGAATCGAACGGAGTCAGCGGTACACTGCACACTCCCAAAGGAGCGATCGCCTTCCGATCGCCTTTAGTCGGTCAATTTAACTTAGCCAATTTACTCGCTGCGGTTGGTACGGCGCTTCATCTGGGTCTAGACTTACCCACCCTTGTCAATGCTCTACCCCAGTTCTCCGGGGTGCCCGGACGGATGGAGCGAGTCCAAATCAACGCTAAGCAAGACATTAGCGTGATCGTGGACTATGCTCACACCCCAGACAGCTTAGAGAACTTACTTAAAGCCGCTCGGCCCTTTATTAAAGAGCGCATGATTTGCGTGTTCGGTTGTGGTGGCGATCGCGATCGCACCAAACGGCCTCAAATGGGCAAAATTGCCGCAGATCTCGCAGATCTCGCCATCGTCACCTCCGACAACCCCCGGACTGAAGATCCAGAGCGGATTTTGCAAGACATTCTGGCTGGGATTCCAGAAACCGTTAAGCCTCTGGTTATTTGCGATCGCGCCGAAGCTATTCGTACTGCCATTCTGGAAGCCAAACCTGGAGATGGGGTGCTAATTGCAGGTAAAGGCCACGAAGATTACCAAATCTTAGGCACCGAGAAAATTCACTTTGACGATCGCGAACAAGCTAGAGCCGCTTTAGAACTGCGGTAAAAGCCGAGGTTCCAGGATCGCAATTGAGAGCGATCGCCTTAACTGGCCTGAGTGACGAATTCTTATGGGGGCGAATGGCCGTTTGCCCCTACATTGTTGTGCTCAATCTTTAACATAATTTTTAGCTCCACGCTCAGAAATGTTGCGAAAGAATGCGAGTAGGTGGCAATTTTTGCGAATAGTCAGTAGATCTGAAAGGAGACCTGGTTTCAGTCCAATCACCTAGGTTGGGTGTTAAGCTGCTGTCACTTTCTTCATACCCCATGAGCTCATCTATCACTCAAGACGTATCACTCTACGAACTTGCCCTCCAGTCTGAAGAGTCCCCCGTCCCTCTGCAAGTGAGCCCTGCGACTCTCAAATCTATTGTGAGTTCTGCGATTGACGTTCTGATCGAGCAGAAATTGCCAGCCACGCTTTGGATCAAGCTACCCCGTGATGACGTTTGGCAAGCCGAAATTAAGCGCTATTGCGAATTCGCTCAGGTACCCCACACCCTATATCTCTTCAAAACTTCTAAAGATGAAGCTCTGAGTGCCACTTCTGCGATCGCCAATGGGCAGGGGGAAGCATATCCTAACCAAGACTTGCTGAGAAATGCTGAGGAAGTCGCAGATTTTTCTGCTGTTTCCCACTCGTCTTCGGCCTTGGTTACCTTTCAGCTAGCCGCCGAAAGTCAGCTAAAACGAGAATATTTCTTATTTTTTCTATCCCCCCAATTTTCGGGTCTAGTCTTGGCTCATCGGCCTCGATCCTTGAGGTCCGGTAAAGCAGACACAGCAGCTAACCCTACCGCTAAAACTAAAGCTGCCGAAAAAGCAACTGGAGAAGAAGAGGGCTTAGAGAAAAAACAACCCCTCCTAGCCTGTTGCTCCTTTAACCCAACCACCCTGCAACAAGTTTTTGCAGGCATTAAGCAAGCCGTGACCGCGACTCAAACTCTGCATTCCGAGTCCGCGATCGCCGCCTCTCAACTAGTCGGTAGCTGGGACCAACTCTTGCAGCAAGGACTCGCTCAGCCAGCAGACCCCAATCTATTCAGCCGTTTCCTCACCAAACAAGTCCAACGCCAAGAAGAAATTTGGCATCGCTCCACAATCTACCGCAAGCAAGCCGAACTTGCTGAAGCGCTACAAGTCCAAAACGAAGAATTGCTTAACGCCTTGCGGCTCAAAGACGAATTTCTTAGCACCGTCGGTCAGGAACTACGCACCCCCCTGACCAACATGAAAACCGCCCTAACCCTGCTCAACTCCCCCAGCCTCAAGCCAGCCCAAAGACAACGCTACATGCAAGTCCTGGGTACAGAATGCGATCGCCAAGGCTCCTTAATTGCCAGCCTGCTCGACTTAGTGCAACTCGATCGCGAGATCGAAAACTCCACCATGCAATCCGTCTCGCTCGCCGAAATTGTGCCCGGAGTCGTCAGCACCTATCAGCCCCTAGCCCAAGAAAAAGGCATCATGCTAGCCTACACCGTGCCAGAAGAATTGCCCCCCGTCTCCTGCCTCAGCGCTTGGCTCAAACAAATTGTGATTAACCTGCTCCACAACGGCATCAAATTCACCCCCAAAGCAGGCCAAGTTTGGGTTCGAGCCAAACAGCAGGGAGACTACATCCAGCTAGAATTCCGCGACACAGGTATCGGCATCCCCGCCAGCGAAGTTCCCAAAATTTTCGATCGCTTCTACCGCGCCCGTCACGTCGCTGGAGAAGATCCCGGCGGCGCAGGCTTAGGCCTCACCATCGTCCAACAAATCCTCCTCCGTTGCGGCGGTTCCGTCTCAGTCAAAAGCAAACTCAGCGAAGGCTCCACCTTTAATGTTCTTTTGCCGATTTATAGAGCACCTGTGGAGGGAGGAAGGATGAGGGATGAGGGATGAAAGAGGAGTCCGGAAGTGAAGAGAGAGGAGTGAGGAGTGAGGAGTTGCGAACCAAAAGCCAATAGCTAATCACCAAAAGCTACCAAAACCCAAGGCTCGAAACACCCATACTCAGCTTCGTTTGGAGGGGGTCTGGGGGACGCAACCGTCCCTCAGCGGGGGTTTGGGGGCGAGTGCCCCCAAGGCTCGGATTCCAAGCTGGGAATCACCTACAAATGACTCACTTCCAAAGGCAAGAAAATCGTCATTACCTCCCCTTGCTGAGGCTTCTCTCGCACAATCAACTTGCCCCCCAAAGCTTGAAACAAATTCTTCGTCACACCCAAACTCAAACTTAAGCTACCCGTCTCAGGCTGAAACATCAGTAACTGTCCAATCGACTTCAAAGCCGATCGCGCCGAATGGCTCGTATGAGTGGATGGGTCAGCCTGCGGTTGCAACTCAGACTGCAACTGTAGCTTCAACTGGCTCCCCGCCAACATCACCTGCACCTGAATATGGCTACCACTGGGCAAATTCCGAGTAAACCGCTCAATTAAACTGGTCAGAGCTTGATCCAGCATCGTTGGATCACTCACCACCATCGGCATTTTCTGAGGCAGCAACACCTTCAGCGTCAGATTCCGCAAACTCGCTTGCTTTTCCCAACGTGGAATACTTTGCTGCAACACCTGGTCAATCGAAGTCGAAGCCAAAGCCACTGGCGGACGCTTCACCGCCGACGTTTCCAACTCAACTGCTCGGAAAATCAAGCCAAAGCGATCGATTTGTTCGTTACACTCGCGATCGATAATTTCTAACCGCTTTAGTACCTCAGGCGCTAAGTCTTTGCGCTTCAGCAATAAGCGAGTCAAAGTGCGGATTGTTGTCAGCGGCGTCCGTACTTCATGAGCGATCGCCTGCAACAACTCCACATCCAAATTACTCTTCGGCTCGGCCATCGTGTCAGCAGGAGCATGAGCCTCTGAAGGCATCGCTTTAGTTGTAGCGCTGGCCATTGCCAACTCAGGAAATGGCTCTACAACCAAATGACCTGTCTCCGATTTAAAGGTGTGAGTATCTAGACGGGAGGAATCTAAAGCTTCCGCCTCTAAATCGATCGGGTCTGGTAAATGTTGCAGCAGCAGCCGACTAAACTGCATCACCGTTTTGTAATCCGGGGCTGTGGGCGCAAACTGAGCTACCAAAGCATCTAAGCGTTCCACTTGGTGAGGGCTGGTAAGTAAAGCACGGGGCCGTAGCGATCGCCAAGCACTTTGCACCGCCTCTGGGTCAAAAGAAAAACTGAAAGCGGGTTCCCCCGTTGCCTTCTCCCCCAACACCATCACTAAGCTAAACGCTGAGGTTAAAACCAAACAAAATTGTTCTGTCGCCAAAGGATCACCAGGCAACACAGGCAAGGCAGGGGTGGTTTCCGGAACCTCAGATACCTCTTTACTTAGCTCTTTACTTGATGAGGCGGGTGGCAGTTGAAAAGGCATCCAAGCAAAGGCATCTAAAGCTTTAGGTGTGAACACCCAAGACGCTAGACAGGCATTGAGGCTGGGTTGCGTCAAGATACAGGATGGCCCCGCGAGAATTAATCCTTGCTTGGCTTTGAGAGTGGAACGCTGCTTGCACGAAAACTGAGCCGTTGCTACGGGTTCTGCCCATTCTGGCAAGGTCACTTCCAATAAAACGTTAAGGGCCGCGATCGCTCCCCACCACTCCCGTTCGGCCCGCACTCGTTGCCGCGCGATCGACACATGGCTTGTGTTTGTTTCAACAGCCGATGCAGCACCATTAGTGGCTCCGTTTGGGGTGCCCTGGGCTAATACTTCACTTAAGCTTGGCAGTAACCACTGATGCACAACTCTAGCCCCCCAATGCAGTCGCTCGTCATGGCATCGAGACTGCGAATACTGTTTAATTTCACTTTAATTTCATTTCATCTAGTACCAGGTTATCGGTATCAGCCAATCCAAGCTAGGCGTAGAACCGAACTCTAAGGTGTCAATCTCCGTTGCCCTTAAAATCTTGTCCCAGAGTCTTGGTTGAGCTAGGGGTTCTGGCTGCACCCAGGCAGATTGTCTAACTGGACAACTGACAAGCCGCAAGAGGGTGGCAGCCTTGCTCCAATTAACTGCAAAATGGAGTTAGTTTACCCAAACCCTGTCCATCATGCCGACCTTGCTCACAGATGCCAAAAGCTTACTTTCCGACTTGGTTGCTCGCTACCGTTCTCAGGTGGATTACCTGGCCATTCGCCTAGAAGAGGCCGAAGGCACCGACATCTTGTTGCGGGGAGACAAGATCGAAAGCTTAAGTGAGGGTATTTCGATTGGTGGACAAGTGAGAGCTTGTCACAAAGGCGGTTGGGGCTTTGCTAGCTTTAATCGACTTTCAGGACTGGCAGAGCGGATTGAAGAAGCGATCGCCGCTGCCCGGATGGTAGGAGATGAAGAAACTATCCTAGCGCCGATTACCCCCATTCAAGACACTTGCATCTTGCCGCTGACAGGCCAAGATCCACGCCACGTTTCTTTAGACCAAAAGAAAAATCTATGTGACTACTACGCAGGTCTTTTGCGCTCTGTTGATCCGCAAATTACGACGATTTCTGTGCGCTACGGAGACAGCGCTCAGCGCATCCTCTTTGCTACGTCCGAAGGCACCCTGATTGAACAGTCTTGGGTGGATATGGAGATGCGCTTTGCGGCTACAGCCCGTAATGGTGAAACTGTGCAAACTGGGCGGGAAACTACTGGTTCTCGGCGTGGCTACGAAGATTTGTTAGGGCTAGATGCTCAGGTTCGTAGTGCTGCTCAGAGGGCAGTAGATGCTTTGGTGCTGCAACCCGTCAAAGGTGGCACCTATACCGTTGTGATTGACCCAATTCTCTCAGGCTTATTTGTCCACGAAGCCTTTGGGCATCTATCTGAAGCCGACATGGCCTACGAAAATCCTGACATTTTGGAAGTCATGACCTTGGGGCGGCGGTTCGGTTCTCCAGAGCTACAAATTTTCGACGGAGCTAAGCCACCTGGACATCGGGGCAGCTACTTCTACGACGACGAAGGCACCCCAGCAACCACCACTCAATTGATTCAAGATGGTGTGTTGGTTGGGCGGTTGCACTCACGCGAAACGGCTGGCAAGTTAGGCGAAGCTCCCACAGGAAATGCCCGCTGTCTCAACTACCACTATCCCCCGATTGTCCGCATGACCAATACCTGGATTGAGCGCGGTAAAACACCCGTTGCTGACCTGTTTCAAGATATCAAAGAAGGCGTTTACGCTCGCAATTGGCTCGGTGGTATGACCAATGGAGAAATGTTTACGTTTACGGCAGGGGAAGCGTGGATGATTCGCAATGGCGCGATCGCGGAGCCTGTTAGAGATGTAACTCTTTCCGGTAACGTGTTTACAACGCTAGCCGATATTGAAGCGATCGGAGATGACTTTTACTGGGATGAGTCAGGTGGCTGCGGCAAAGGTGGCCAAGGTGGCTTACCTGTCGGTTGTGGCGGTCCTAGTCTGCGTTTACGTAATGTCGTAGTGGGTGGCGAAGCAGTAGAAGATGAGTAGTTCATCTCTATTGGTTTAACGCTCTAGGGTTTAACACTCTAGATTTTCTCTGAGCTGCTTGCTTGGAGCATTTGCGCCTACGTCTGCGTTTGCCTTAGGTTGCGCGATCGCCCGATCCACTTGGCTGAGCAAATCATCTAAAGTGGAGGCATTATCCAGCACCACATCGGCACAAGCCACTTTTTTCTCGATCGCCATTTGGCTGTCGATTCTAGCCTGCACCTGCTCCAGACTCAGCCGATCGCCTTCTGGGGCAGTTCTGGCATCTCGCTGCAACAAGCGCTCAATCTGCTGAGCTGATCCACACCGAATCACCCACACCTCAGTGACCAGATCGGTCATACGGGCTTCAAACAGCAAAGGCACCACCAATACCACGGTGGGATAAGTTGCCGCAGGTAGAGCTTGCAACTGCGACTCCATGCGATCGCGCACATAAGGATGGATTCGCTGTTCCAACCACAGCCGCTCCGAAGGGCTGTTAAAGATGATCTTGCCTAAACGCCGACGATCTAGCTCGCCATGAGCCAAGAGAATGCCAACACCATAGCGCTCAACAATTTCTGAAAATACAGTCGAGTTCGGTCCCACTGCTTCTCTGGCATACAAGTCAGCATCTAAGATCGGCAGTTGATAAGTAGAAGCTAAATAGTTAGAGACCGTCGTCTTGCCCATGCCAATTCCCCCCGTCAAACCAATCACGCGCTGAGTAGGTTTCAGGGTTTGGGAAACTTCCGGCTGTGTCCCCTCACGCTTTTTAGGGGGGCGCTGTTCACGAAGGGTATTTAAGCTTTGAGTCATGTTCGTGAACTCATCAAGTGCCTCAAACGATCGATAAAAACTGCGGCCCAGTTCATCGATACTTGAAGAAATTTTAACAAGCTGACTGACCGAAACCAATAATGCCCTGATGAATCAGCTTAAAGTTTCAGAAAGGAAATCAGCGGCGGCTTCCACCATCGCGATCGCATTTTCATACACCATCCGTGTTGGCCCCAACACCCCAACACTGCCAACAGGAACTGCACCTCGACGGTAAGTTGCAGAAATCAGGGTACAGGCGCGAATAGGCTCTAATGGGTTTTCAGCTCCGATCCGGACTGTAGCTCGCTTGCCCGGTTGGTCAGAGTCAGAGTATTCAAAAATCAAAGGCCAGAGTTGGTCTTGCTCTTCTTCCAACAGGTGGATTATGGTTTGAACTTGTTGCAATTCAGAAAATTCTGGATGGCGCAAGACCTCAGACACCCCACTCACCACGATTTGAGTGGCTCTAGGTGACTGAGTTCGTCGCATTAAATCAGCCAGTGAAGCCCGCAAGGTATCGGCGTATTGGTCAAATTCTCGCCCTAGATCACTCCAGTCTAGGAGCGGTAAGTCGGCAAGCGATCGCCCCCGCAGGTGATGGTTTAAGAAGTTGGACAAAATCTGCAACTCCCGCTCCACCAGATCAGGATCGCTTGAGCGATTGGCTTGGTCTTGCTCAGCATTGACTTGCGGCAGCTCCATCAAAACCGATTGAGTTTCATAGGCATCTGTGACCACAATCAGCATCACTTGCCTCGGCTCAATCTGCACAATTTGTAAATGGCGCAGGCGAGCCATCGTCGTCTGAGGCATGGTAATCAAGGTCACATAGCCGCTAAGAGCTGCCAGGATCTGAGCTGCCCCCCGCAGCAATGCTTCAAAGCTCCAGCTATCCAAATTCAGGCGATCGCTCAGCAGTTGATCTACTCGTTGCGCTAGAGTTTCAGACGGAGTAATCAATTGATCGACATAAATGCGGTAGCCAGAATCTGAAGGCACTCGCCCTGCGGAAGTATGAGGTTGATACAACAATCCAGCTTTTTCCAGGTAACCCATCGCATTCCGGATGGTGGCTGGGCTCACACTCAGGTTGTACTCTTCTACCAAAGCTTTTGAACCCACTGGCTCCGCAGTTGCAATATAGTGGCGTACGGTGGCCCAAAGAACCCTTTGCTGTCGCTCGGTGAGATTCACTTGTACAGACATGAGATTGGTAGCTGAATTTAACTGAGCTTTATTAAAGATTGAAAGAAGATAAATGATTGTGAGGTCTATAAACTGAAAAGGTGCATTACTGACTCACTTTACTTATCCTGATTGAGGGGAATAGAACCAGTAATTGAACTCTCGATAAGAGTAGCGATCTGACTCTCACCAACCTGAATGCACCCCCGATTTAGAGGTAACTGGGATGCAACCAAGATAGCAGATGCCTTATGGTCTCTTTTGGGTTGCTTCGCCAGGAGTAACAAAAGTAACCATCTGCCTGAAGATCCCCAAAGTACTTAGTAGCTGCGATCCCTTTAAGCTTCTATTCAGTGACTATAGTCTATTAGTCTGCAATTCGGAATCTTAGGTTCCTTGGCAGGTAGTTGCGGGGTCATAGCTAGCACAAGTAATGAGGAGCAACAACGACTAATAACGAGGAATAGAAGGATCAACTACGACTGAATAAGCTTCGATCCCACCCTCAACATTTTTGATATTGGTGAAGCCCTGGCTGGCTAGCCACTGACACATTTGGGCTGACCGCATGCCGTGGTGACAGAGCACGATGGTTTCTGTGTGAGGGTCAAAGCGGGTTTGGATTTGCTCAGACCAGTTAGCATACTCACTCAGGGGCAAGTTCTCAAAGCCTGTAATGCTGGCGATCGCGACTTCTTGCGGCTCTCGTACATCCACTAATTGCAAGCCTTCTGAAGCTGCCAAACGGTTTGCCAGTTCCTCAACACTGATTGGAGTAAAAGCGAAATTGGTGGATTGGTTCGTCATGACGTTGCCTACTTGCTGTGATAGTCAGCTTAGAGATCTCCAAACTGATTTTATCTAGGTTTCAATCCCTCTCATCTGTTTATTCCCATCGCTCCCACCCAGGTGCCAATTTCGGTTTGGCCCCTAATGGGTAGAGCAGAGAAATTCCAAGCGACAGAAAGCTTGTCCCGCTTTTAGCAAGCAAGGTTCAGTGCCACGATTTGTCAACTTCACCATCACTTCAGGGGGTTCTAGCTCTCCAGATTCAGAGGTTGATGGTGGTGCTTCAAACCAACTGGCAGTGAGTTGATGTTGAGTGCGCAGAGATGCGACTAACTGAACTTGCACAGCAGAAGTTAGGCCTTTCAACTGAAAACCCAATCGGCAAACGATGGATTGTCCTGGATCTAAGGTCAGGCGATCGCAGCGTTTGATCAGTCCCCCCTGACCTGCTACATCGGGTGTTTGTACCAGAAAATTGCGAGTCAGCCAACAGGCAACCACTGCTGTAGCCAAATTGCCTGTAGCTGAAGTAGGAACCAAGGCAGGGATGACCCGAAGCACCGGAAAACGCATTAAATGTGGCAGTTTGACCAAATCAATGGCGGGAGTTCTGGCTGTGGGTACAGAATGGGCAGCGATCGCGGCTGAAGTTTTACGGGTTGCCTCTCTGGCAGGTCTAGCAAAAGGATGGGCTGCAACCTGAGTTGTAGTGGCCTCGCTCAGAATCGCGGGTTCACCTACTACTCGCCTTCTGGGAGTAACAACTTGAGCTGGTGACTCACCTTCTTCAAACACATCAATAATCACTAAGTTGTTGGTTTCCGCCGACTCAGCCACTTGAGGTTTGGCTAAGGTAGGACGAACCAAGCGAGGCGTCACATTAGACAGCTCACGCTCCAAATCCTCCGAGAAGGAGGTAATCATTGTTCCAGTTACTTCTTTGGCAACTTTTTCAGCGGCCCCATTAAAGGGAGATAGTTTACGGCTGGGTGCTGATCGATGCACAGAGGGGTGATTGAGCCTTGGATCCTGGCGTCGCCGTTCTTTCAGATATTGCTGGACAATAGTTTGGCGATTGCGCATATAGTCCGCCCAAAAGCCAGGTTGGATCTCATCCATCGTTTGAGCAAGAGACCAGATCTCCAACGTCATCATGTTGTAGAACGTCTGGTCAGCGCTTTGGAGCTCTTTAATCCAGCTGGCAACGTCGCGGCTCGAAGTGAGCGGGCTGCTGTCTAAAGTACTAACAGAACTCAACCCCATCATTGGCGATCGCCTCTAATACTTCGGATTATCCTACCCAACTATCCCAGCATAAAAAGACACAGGCATATTTGTTTTACCAAGCCTTTACATAATTTTTTTAGATTGTCTAATGTCAGGCTGTAGTTAAGAGGTGACATTAATCAACTTCATATGGCTCGTTTGGGGTCGAGCTGTTGGCTTACGATACAAAGCACTATGAGGTAAAACCCGCAGCACCTCGGTAATTGTTGTCACTCCTGTCGTTACCTTCTCGATCGCAGCCCCACGGAAGGAAGCAAAGTTAATTTCGCTTAAATGCCGATGCAACTGGGTCATCGTTCCTTCATAGATAATTTGGCGCACCGTATCATCCACATCTAATAATTCGATAATCGCTTCTCGGCCCATATAACCGGAGTTAAAGCATTTTGGGCAGCCTCGACCCTTCCGCCACAACTCTGGGGAGGCTTCATCGAGCTTTAAGCCGAGCACTTTTAAGTCTGCTTCTGTAGGGGTATAAGGTTCAGCACAGTGAGGACAGATTCGGCGTACCAAGCGCTGAGCGACAATGCCGAGCAAAGCATCACTGATCAAGCCTGGGTCAGGACCAATATCTTTTAAGCGGGGGATGGCACTGGCTGCGTCATTGGTGTGCAGCGTTGTCAGGACTAGGTGACCCGTCAAAGCCGCGCGAATTCCTGTCTCTGCCGTTTCACTATCCCGAATTTCTCCTAGCATAATGATGTCTGGGTCTTGGCGCAGAATTGCTCGCAGCCCAGCCGCAAAAGTCATGCCTGCGGGTTCATGCACCTGAGTTTGGGTAATGCGTGGCAACACATATTCAACGGGATCTTCGACCGTGATCACATTGACAAATTCTGTGGCTACCACTTGCAAACTGGTGTAGAGCGTACTCGTCTTGCCTGAACCCGTAGGCCCCGTAAAAATCACCATCCCTTGGGGTTGCTGTAGCCAGTTTTTGTAGATGGCCAAGGTTTTTTCAGTAAAACCCAGTTCGTCAATGCTGGAAAAGGGATTTTGGCGAGGTAGCAGACGAATAACGGCTTTTTCGCCACCAATACAAGGCAGAGTGCTGACTCGCATGTCTAAGCCCAAGTCAGAGTCTTGACCAGAGGCATACTTTTCCCCCATCCTGGCATCCTGAGGGCGACGACTTTCTGCAATGTCCATATCTGCCATGACTTTCAGCGCCACGATCGCCCGACGACTGATTTCTAAGGGCAAGGTGGTAATATCGCGCAGAATGCCATCAATGCGATAGCGCACTCGTAGCCCTTCCGGTGTGGGTTCTAGGTGAATGTCACTCGCCCGGTTGCGTAAGGCTCCAGAAATGATGGTACGAATCCGACTGATTTGGTCTACTGCTTTGGAAAGGTAGAGTTCGGTAACTTCTCCAATATTTTCTTGATCCTGTTCTCCGGTGAGGGGATTCACCAGAGGCGTTGAGCTGATACGGTTGTTGTCTAGGTTTTGGCTATGAAACCAGTTGCGATAGCTTTTATCAGAAATTGGAATGATTTTGATTTCGGTGAAGGTGCGATCGCTGAGCTTTCTAATTTCATCTAGCGGTAGGGCGATCGGACTACCTAAGAAATAGCAGTTACGCCATAACAACAGCGGAATCACGGGTGGTAAAGTCCCGCGATCGGGAAATTCGCGCAAAAAGCGATAGCTCACTTCTCGATCGAGTAATTCCAGCCTAACGACACCCTGAGCATCCACTAGTAGCTGTAGCGCTGCTTCGCAAGTGATTTCACGGTTCTTTAGCTGTTGCCAAGCGGACAGGGAAGCAAAAGGGGTCTGCATATTTTTTGTATGTTAAGCAGTTAAGAAAGGACGCGTCAAAGCAGCCAGCGATCGCTCATTCACTCTAGCGAATCAGCTTAGCCCAGTCGGTCAGCACTGAGGTGTTATCCCTGCAACAGGAGAAATAATTTATACAGACAACCTACTTAGCTCAAGGTTCTGATGTAGGCGGCGTTGATTCTGCGTCCGAGTGAGCATGCTTATGCTGAAGAAATTGTTTAAGTGCTGTTTGACGGTGACTCATGAAGCGGGTCCAGAATCCTGGCAATAACCCATCCATCGTTTTTGCAATTGACCACACTTCCATCGCCATCAGGTTGTAGAACGAGCGATCGGATTTTTGTAACAGATTTAGCCACTGCTCAAAATCCATTTGAGCCATTAATTCTGGGCTATCTTCCTGTGGCTCTTGCGGTGCGTCAAACTGCTGAAAATCAGGCTCTGACATGGCGATCGCCTCTGAATCATGCTCAACTTTGGCAAAGACTTTGACACCTAGGTGCCCTAGACTGATTCCTACCCTAGCAAGCATTTTCAGGAAAACAGCCGTCGCCAGATCAGTCTTTGGTCTCAGAATGCCCAGATTTGTGGCTTGATAGATAATGATCCTGGAATAATGATCCTGGATTGTTTTTCGCTCAATAGCCCTCAAGCAGCGTCTAAATTCACCATGAAGCTCCGCTCATTTTTCTCGGTTCTGGTCGCCAGTGTTCTGGTGCTGCTCTTGGTCGGTGCCAGCGGCTTTTACTGGCTCACAGCTCGCAGTCCCCTTACGCTCTTGCGAGGTGGATCTACAGATGGTCCCGCAGCAGCCATGTTTGTGCCCAAACAAGCTCCAGCCGTGGTGTCTTTGTTGGTGAATCCAGAACGCTTGGAGGCATTTCGCCAAGTCGTCGCCGCTCCGGGTAACCGCCGTCAGTCTAGAGCTGAAATTGAGCAACTAAAGCAAAGTTTGCTCGCGAATACGGGTCTTGATTACAAGCAAGACGTGGAGCCTTGGCTAGGAGATGAAATCACTCTCGCCTTAACTTCGCTTGATGTTGATCGAGATCAAAAAACCGGGCAACAACCGGGCTACCTGTTGGCGATCGCCACTCAAAATCCAGAACGTAGTCGCGAATTCTTACAGTTGTTTTGGCAGAAACGGGCAACAACTGGCACAGAGCTAGTGTTTGAGCAGTACAAAGGCGTCAAGCTGATTTACGGCCAATCCGAAACAGCGGTGCAGCCCCAAAAGTCAGAAACTAAGCGTAAAAAAAATAAGCAGCAAGAACCTGATTCAGTGCTCACGGCTCAGCCTGCAACCACTCTAGCAACGGCTGTGGTGGGCGATCGCTTTGTATTATTTGCGAATCAACCTAAGGTGTTGCGAGATGCGATCAATAACGTGCAAGCGGCTGAACTGGGTTTAGGAAGTTCTCAAGCCTATCAGCAAGCGTTGCAGAGCTTCAAGCAGCGGCAAATCGGCTTAGTGTTTCTCAATTTGCCTCAGTTGGCGGCTTGGTCAAGCCAGGGATTGGCGGCAGATGCGAGTACTGAAGCGAAAAATTTGTATGAAAGTGTCGCCCTCGGTCTAGGATTAAGCCGCCAAGGGCTCTTGGCTGAAACCGCTTTCTTGGCTGCACCAGGTCAAACCTTACCTGCCGCTACTCCTGCACTATCTAAGCCAACAGGAGCTTTGGCCTATATTCCTGCTAGCAGCCCCATCGTCGCAGCAGGCACTGACTTACAGCAGTTATGGACGCAAATTTCTAGTGGCGTATCGGGTTACGAAACGCTGGCTCAACTAATCAATCAGCCGCTCAACAATCTACGGAACGCTTGGCAGCTTGACCTCCCCCAAGACATTTTTAGTTGGGTGCAAGGAGAATATGCTTTGGCCTTACTGCCACGTCCAGAGCAACAACCCGACTGGGTTTTTGTCACTCAAAGAACTGAAGCCGCAACAACCGCGATCGCCAACCTAGATACCTTAGCCAAGGACAGAGGCTTCAGCGTCGGCCCCCTCACCTTAGCCGATCGCCCAGTTTCCGCTTGGACTAAGTTAGACTCCACCCCTCTCAAAACCACTGGGAGAGAGAATGGCAAAACTACTGGTAAAACTATTGGCATCCCAGTCGTGAACGTAGTTGCAGCTGAGGTGGAAGGCGTTCATGCCACCGTGGAAAACTACGAGATTTTCGCAACTTCTGTGGAGGCGATGGAACAAGCGCTGCAAGCTACCAAAACTTCTCTAATCGACAACCCTAGCTTTAAAGCGGCGATCGCAGCCCTCCCTAAAGACAACGATGGCTACCTGTACCTAGATTGGGCGAATAGTCGCTCGATTCTAGAACAACAGCTTCCTTTCTTGCGTCTCGTGGAGCTAGCGAGTCAGCCGTTCTGGAACCAGTTGCGATCGCTTACCGTTACCAGCCTAGGAGGAGAATCTGGAGTGCGACGGAGTGAAGTCTTCCTCAACTTGAGTGCGACTGACCAAGCTTAAGGTTTAGCTTAGATGCTGAGGATGCCATTGGCCTTGGGGATTGCTACGATCAAAGCAGGAGATAACTCTCCCCGCTACCTGAAGAAAGCGGACTTTACTCCTTCGGGAGGTTTGCATGGTCAAGTTTGTATTGCGATCGCTGGTAGGCATCCTCATATTTGTGATTGATACGTCCTACCGCGATCGCTCTTACCAGCGCTTCTACGTCCTAGAGACTGTTGCGCGTGTCCCCTACTTCTCTTACCTTTCGGTCCTACACCTTTACGAAACGCTTGGTTGGTGGCGCAAAGCCGATTGGCTCAAGGTGCATTTCGCAGAAGCCTGGAATGAACTCCACCACTTGCTGATTATGGAATCCTTGGGTGGCAACCGCTGGTGGATCGATCGCTTTTTTGCTCAGCACACCGCTCTAATGTACTACTGGGTGATGGTTGGCTTGTATATGGTCTCGCCGCGCTCAGCCTACTACATGATGGAGCAGATTGAAGGGCATGCCTTCCACACCTATGACCAGTTTGTAGAAACTCATCAAGCCGAATTGCAAGCTCAACCTGCTCCTGCCATTGCGATCGCCTACTACCGCGATGGCGACCTCTACATGTTTGATGAGTTCCAAACCTGTACGAAGCCAGAGTCTCGACGACCCTCGGTAGATAACCTCTACGATGTTTTCGTCAATATCCGCGACGACGAAGCCGAACATGTCAAGACAATGGTGGCTTGCCAACAGCCTGATGCCCAGAGCGCTTTAAGAAGTCCTCACACGCTAGTAGCCGAGCAGTTAGCTCTAGAAGTGGAACTGGTGCTACCAACTACCACTCCTACATCGGTTGCCGCTGTTGAAAGTTAAGATGCCCTCTCCCTAACCCTCTTCCTCAGGGAGAGGGAACTGGATGCTTATTTTGGTTTCGCCTTAGGCTTGGCTGGGCTTGGGGGCTTGAAGTAAACCTTATACATCTCGTGAGCGATCGGTACCGCAGATACGGCACCAAATCCGCCATTTTCTACCACAACTGCGATCGCAATTTGCGGATCTTTCACGGGGCCGTAACCCACATACACCGCATTATCTTCCTGTCCCGGCACTTCTGCGGTGCCAGTCTTTCCAGCAGTCGGGGGAATTGAGCCGTCGCTGAGCTGCTTCGCGGTTCCCTGTTGTACCACGGCAATTAAGCCATTGTGAACTGTGGCAATAGTACCGGGAGACATCCCCACTTTTTCAGGCTGAGTGGCTGGAGTGTTTGTTTGAGAAGCGAGCATGTGGGGCTTGACTCGCAATCCTCCATTGGCGATCGCTGAATACATCACCGCCATTTCCACGGGTGTTGCTTGGACTAAACCTTGCCCGATCGACATGCTCACCGTGTCGCCCGCGTACCAAGGCTCACCATAGAGCTTTTCTTTTTGGGCTGGAGTCGGAGCTGCGCCATAGCCTGCCTTCTCGAAACCCAACACCTCAGTTTCACCAATTCCCAAGCGGTGCGACCATTTAGAAATTTGCTCTGGCCCTGCCGCTAAGCCCATTTGGTAGAAAAAGGTATTACTGCTAACGGCGAAGGCATCTCGGAAGCCAATCACCCCATAGCCGCTGCCATGCTCATGGAATTGAAAGCCACCCACTGTAATGTAAGACGAAGTCGCTAAAGTGGAATCTGGCGAAAATTTACCCGATTCTAGACCCGCCACTGCTGTGACTAACTTAAACGTGCTACCCGGTGGGTACCCCTGAAAAGCGCGATTCAGAAATGGTTTATCTTCCCCTTGCAACCGTTCCCACTCCTTAGAAGCAACTCTCCGGGTGAAAATATTGGGATCAAAGGTAGGACCACTTGCCAGCGCTAAAACTGCCCCGGTTTTTACATTCAGTGCTACCACAGCACCCCGCCGCTTATTCAACGCCTTCTCTGCCGCTTTCTGCAACTCTAAATCCAGCGTTAACTTGACAGATGAGCCTGCCTGAGTCGGAGAATTGCCGAGCAAACGTAGTTCCTTCCCGCCTGCATCTACCTCAATCAAGCGCCCTCCCCAGACACCCTGCAACTGAGGTTGCAACAACCGCTCTAGTCCCATTTGTCCCACGATCATGCCCATTGGGTAGTCAGGGTTCGCCTTCAGGTCATCTGCGGTTGCCTCACCGATATATCCCAGCACATGAGCAGCTAAGTCACCATTTGGATAATTGCGGGCTGATTCTGGTCGAATTTCCAAGCCTGGTAAATCCCCAATTTGCTCTGCCAGCCTAGTGAAAGCGTCAGGGCTAAGGTTTTGGCTAATCCGAACGGGCATAGTTGAGTGATAGCCCACATCTTTCAATTTTTTTAGAATCTCAGTGGGTGGCACGTTCAAAATGGGTCCTAGCTGGGTCGCCCATTGTTGCCACTGAGCCTGGGTTTGGTATCTGGGCCAGAGGTATACAGCCCGCGAAACTCGGTTGGCCGCCAGCAGTTTGCCTTTGCGGTCTAGAAGATTGCCTCGGTCAGCAGGAATAGGGATTAAACGAATACGATTTTGTTCGGCCAGCTGGCGATTTTGCTGTCCTTGGATTAACTGAAGTTGGGCCACGCGAAACATACATCCTGAGATCAAGGATGTCATCACAAGGGTTAACACAATGCCGCGACTGGTTCGCTCTTGGATGTTGTTAACAAAGCGGGTTGCAGAGGATGAAGAAAAGGAGAGTCCGGTAGCCATCTTGCCTGAACTAAAGCGGTGGGTTGGGGGAGCTGATCAAAGACTGTTCGAGACTGCAACAAGTGACACAGGTCGGTTTGAGAGAGACAGCTAAAACTGATCCTGCTCCTGTTAACTTCCTAAATTCAGACCGCCTCATCCGGAATTTTGCTGACAAATCTAGAAAACTCAGGATATGTTCTGATCCACGGCTGAATCTCAGCAGTATTCTGCCTGCTAGGATAAGCTGAAAACATGGAATGAGAAGAAATTCGGGCTTGAGGTGTAGATAGGCCACAAGAATTTTGATTATCTTGAAGTCTACGTGGGAATACTAAAGATTACGAAGTCTATCTCACTGGGTAGGCTCCTCTTAAGTTGTACGAAAATTGCTAAACCGTAGTTGCATATTTGGATTTGGTTATGAGTCCTGTACTTAAAGTGGTTCAGCCTGTAGGCATTCTTGATGGCACTCAAGTCAATCATCTCCGGCAGGAAATCAATGATGCTGTAACAGCGGGTACCGATATTGTCTTGATTGACTTAGAAAATGTTACGTTTATGGACAGCTCTGGCTTAGGAGCTTTAGTGATCGCCCTAAAAACTATTCGGACTGCTGGGGGGAAACTGTTTCTTTGCTCGATTAATGACCAAGTTAAGATGCTGTTTCAATTAACTAGCATGGATCGAGTGTTCGAAGTTTTTCCCAGCCGAGCTGAGTTTAATCAGGCAGTTTTATTACCTAATTAGACAAGCTGCTCAATGCTTGTGGGCATTGCTGCGGTCAGCCAAAGTTGACTTGTAATAGCGATAAATCATCATCAAATGTTTCTTTAGTGCTGATTGCCCGCACTGATCCCAGCACTGAAGCTAGGTCGTCGTTATGGGCTTGATTCAAGTCGGTGAGTAAGCTGACGAAACCATCTAAGGTCCAAGTTTCGCCATCGGGTTGATTAATTTCGTAAATGCCATCGCTGAAGATGTAGAGAGTACTACCTGCTTCAATTTCACAGCGATCGCTGACATAGTGAGCGTCAGAAAACATCCCGATGGGTAAGCCTGGAGTTTTTAATTGTTGAGCTGGGGTAGTTGGGCTAGAGCCACCTGCAAGCAAAATTGCTGGAGGATGGCCTGCGCTTGCGTACACTAACTGCCGCTTTGCTTGGTTATAGACGCCGTACCAAATGGTGAAATATCGTTCATTGTGTCCACTCATTTGAAAAGTGTCGTTCAAGCCGCTGAGCACTCTATCAGGCAAATAGAAGTTAACTCCAGGTAAGGATTGCGATCGCAGCAAATTTAGCACGGAGATTGACGGCAAGGCGGACCCTAGGCCATGCCCGGATACATCTAGCAGATAAATTGCTAGATAGTCAGGGTCTAGCCAAAAATAGTCAAAACAGTCTCCTCCAAGCTGCCTAGAAGGGATAAAGCAGCTATTGATTGTGGGAGAGTCAGGTAGAGGAGGTGGTAACAGCGATCGCACATAATCTGCGGCTTCGGCTAACTCAGCTTCTAAAAGCTGCTTTTGTGTTTGTAAGTCTTGAGTAAGTTGATGCAAGCGTAGTCCTGCTCTGACTCGTGCTTTCAACTCATTCATTTCAATCGGCTTTGACAAAAAGTCATCTGCCCCGGAGTCCAGCCCTCTAACGCGATCCTCAACGTCTCCGCGAGAAGTCAACAAAATAAAAAAAGTTGTGGACAAATCTGGGTTTGCCTTCACCTGACGGCATACTTCTAACCCATCTCGTCCCGGCATCATCCAATCGCAAATGATTAGAGCAGGACGGAGTTGCTGGGCCAACTCGGTTCCTTCATTGCCATTCCGCGCCAAAGCTACGTCATAGCCTTGGTTTTGTAGATTTCTCGTCAAAACCAATCGAATTACGGGATCATCATCTATGACTAAAATTCGAGGCATGGCGTATGAAATGATCAATCTTGTCAAGAATGGCAGCAGACGCAGTTACTAGCAGCCATTAGTCATAAAGCCTAGTAGGGCAAGATCATAGCCTGACACTAAGTCTTTCAATATTAGGACAATATGCTCTACGCCATCATAAACCCATTATCTACTTATTAATGGCCTATCAGTTCTTGGAGGTCTCAAAGTGCAACAAAAAAATCATTTACGTGTTAATACAGATCTCAATGAACTAGTACAAGTTCTTTCTTGGTTTGAAAAATTTAATCAACCACAGATTCCTAGGGAAGTTTGGTTACAATGCCAAACAGCTTTAGCGGAAGGGTTGACTAATGCTATTCGACACGCTCATAAGGATCAGCCTGTAGAAACCCCAATTGATATTGAAGTAGAAACCTCTACTGATACTCTGCAAATCCGCATTTGGGATCAAGGTCAACCTTTTGATCTCAATAGCAGGTTGGAGAAAACTACGAATACAGTTGACTTTACGGCTTCTAGTGGTCGTGGTCTACAGATTTTGAAATCAGTCGCCGATCACATCAGCTATAGCGTTACAGAAGACAATCGTAACTGCTTATTGATTGTGAAACATTACGCAGCTACGAAACCTTGAGTTTTTTGACAACACTAGAGAGCTGAAACATTAGCGAGAAGCGCTTGAAGTAATCTTTAGCTTCAGTAATTTAATTAAATATCAAGCAGCAAAATTACGACACTAACCAAGCTTATAGCATTATCTATATCACTGATTTTCTTGAGTAAATTTCTCTATTTGAGTCAAAGCTTGTTCAATTTCTGCTAGAAGCTGGGTTGAATCTTCCGACTTCTGCTGACGTGCTTGTTGTTCTATTTGGGCAGCTGCAACCTGCATTGTTTTTGCGCCTACATTTGCGCTAGCACCTTTAATGTGGTGAGCTGCTTGCTCAATTTCCCAGAAATTACTTTCTGCGATCGCTGTTTTGATCGCCTTTAAATGTATTTGAGTATCTTCAACAAAAATAGTGAGTAACTCCAGCTCAAATTCATAACTATTGTCAGACATTTGATGGAGATGATCCCAATCTATAGGGGGGGTGCATTTATCTAGTTCTGGTAAAAATTCTGAAGAACTAGCGCCTGATTGATCTATCTGCACAGTGCCCTGATGTTTGGCCGCAAGGATTTTTTGGCTCCACTCTTCTAGTTTGAGGGCTAGCTCATCCTTGCGAACAGGTTTATTTAGAACATCATTAACTCCTGCGGCTAAACACCTAGATTGCTCTTGCGGGGTGTAATCAGCAGTCATCGCTAGTATCACGATGGGGGTGCGATCGCCTATTGCAGCGTCCAGTTCTAAGCGACGAATTGCGGCTGTTAAGGCATAACCATCCATTCCTGGCATCTCACAGTTGGTGAGGACGATGTCATAATTCGCCCCAGAGATCTGTTGCAGCGCCTCTTGTCCATTGGTACTCACATCAGCTGTGTAGCCCAAGCTTTTGAGCTGATACAAAGTTACTTTCTGATTAACTGGATTGTCCTCAACCAGTAAGATTTTTAAGCCAGAGTCATTATTCATATTATTTCTTGCTGAGAATATTTCTAGGAAGTTTTAGTTTACTAAAGCCCTTTAAACTTTTCTGAGATGTGACTTATCTGTTATGAATCTACAGACTTAGCCGCAGTTCGGAGCCTCCTCCTCTACTAACCCAGCGAGCCTCTGTAGCCTAAGGTTATGGCTCTGTAGGGTGTAGGGTGTCGTTTTGAAAGGCTCTGTTTAAATCAGAATGCCCGCTTAGTGACTCAGAGCCATATCCACCCAGCAAGATTTGAGGGTCAGGCCACCTGATAATCTTAGTTACAATTAATACATCTGGCTACCGAAAAACTACTTTGAGCCTAGATGGCTTCTGCTTAGTCTCCTAGAAACCAGGCTGCTAAAGCTATGAGGAGCATGAAACCAAGCCAAGTGGGGATGTGTAGTAGGCTTAAAGTCTGTAGCGGCAGCAACACCAAAGCTTCAGACAGCGTGAAGCCAGCAAAAACTAAAATCACAATAATAAGTACAAGCATAGATTTTTCAATAAAAGGGCACTTGAGTAATCAATGCTTCGTCAATACTTACGTAGCTTCAACTAGCTACATCTTGAAGTTGATACGAGTTGATGAGAGGGTGTTCCGAGAATGTTGATGCCAACTAGATTCAAACTTACAACGCTCGGCTGCTTGCTGGGGTTGACAACCGCAACAGTAGCTCCTGCCTTAGCTGAGTCAGCCAATTTTGATACCTTAAACCTGTCTCCTGGATTTTCCCGTGCGAATGGAACTGTGAGAGGATTTACAGGCGGTTCTTACTCTTTGTCTTCTATTGCAAATCGCGATCGCGGCGGCAGTCGCTGTCTAGGGTTTGGCGATACTCAGCCCGACCACATTATGGTGTTGCAAAAGGATTTTTCTCAACTCCAGCTTAAGGTGGATACCCAAGGTAAAGACACCACCTTAGTAGTCAAGGGGCCAAACAACAATATTTTGTGTGGTGATGACACAGGTTCTAGTAAGGATGCCAGCATTAACGCCAGCAAGTGGCCTGCGGGGACTTATGAAGTTTGGGTTGGTACGTTTGATGCTAATGCCCGCTGGAAGTATACGCTCACGGCACAACAATAGCTAAGGAGTTAAGGCCAGCGCTGACGTGGGTTAGAACGGCTTAGGTTTCGGGCGTTGTGTAGCTAAGGCCACTGAGAACGTTAAGATAGTGAGTGGCCTGTCTTGCCAATGAGGGTGTCCACTCGTGATAGCTACCCTAATCACTGACTTCCGCATTATTTTTGAGCGTGACCCAGCAGCTCGTAACTGGTTGGAAGTTCTATTTTGCTACCCAGGTCTGCAAGCATTACTTTTCCATCGGCCAGCTCATTGGCTCTACAAACTTGGGATTCCTTTCATTCCCCGGCTGATTTCTCACCTGGCTCGTTTCTTTACAGGAATTGAGATTCATCCAGGCGCCAGGATTGGTAAGGGTGTTTTTATCGACCACGGCATGGGAGTTGTGGTGGGTGAAACGGCGATCGTGGGAGATTATGCTTTGATTTACCAAGGGGTGACCCTAGGCGGTACAGGTAAGGAAAGTGGTAAACGGCACCCAACTCTAGGCGAAAATGTGGTTGTGGGCGCGGGCGCTAAAGTTTTAGGCAATATCGAAATCGGTAGCAATGTCCGAATTGGGGCAGGTTCTGTGGTGCTGCGGGATGTGCCCTCAGATTGCACTGTAGTTGGGGTTCCGGGTCGGATTGTCTACCGCGCTGGTGAGCGTGTCGGTCCTCTAGAGCATGGTCGCTTGCCAGACTCTGAAGCTGAGGTCATTCGGGCTTTGGTCGATCGCATTGAAGTGATGGAGCAACAACTGCAACTACTCCAAGGTCGGCAAGCTTTGACTAATAGCTATTATCAGGATGCGACGGAGCCAGATTACGCGATCGCTGCCCCAGTTTGCCACGCCGTGCCTGCTGACCCAGAGTACCCAAATCCAGGAACAGAAGCTGAAGGGACTCAGGTTGTACCCAGTTGCCGATTACGTGACAAGGTAATTGAGCAGTTTTTAGATGGCAGTGGAATTTAGCTGTTTTCTAAGGATTGATGCTCTGAGCAGACCAATCTTGGTTTTGATCTCGTTGATAGAGGCAACGGCTTTGCGGATCTCCGCGCAAGTCTAGGTGGTCTACCTGCTCTGGTTCTAGCAGGAGTAAACAGAAGTGCGGCAGAGGTTCTGTCGCATCGGGAGGCTGTGATGCAAAAGCGGCAGCCTCTTGTTTTGGCTCTCCTGGTGTGGGCCAAGTAAATTGTAGACGAGCGGCATCTGAAAGTTCTTGCCAAGCTGTTTTGCGAGCTTGTTGCAGCTCTATGTCTGGATGCTCGGCCCGGACCAAAGTGAGGACACCAGCAAGGCGAAATTGCTCTCTGGTCTTGACAAAATACCAGCAGGCTTCTCCTTTGGGGTTCTGCTCAATTTGGCCTACTTTCTCGCTGCGAGCGTCGGTGACAAACTTTAGTTGGTTTGTGGGATCAAGAAAGCCTCGGAACACAACTGTTCGGTTTGCAGGCTGTCCGTTGAGTTGTACTGTCGCTAGTTGCAAAAAACGAGCCTCAGGCTGGCTACGGTTGCAATGTAAAGCATGAGCAAGGGGCGATCGCCAAGGCGCAAGGGACATTACAAACTTTCTAACGCGACTTCAGGATTTTAAGTATTACAGAGATTTGAGTCTGCGTATCGAGGCTGCAAGTGCCCTAATGACTTTGCTGCTTCTGGTTGACGGCTTCTCTAAAGTCTAATCTAGTAGCACTGGTAATTTGGCTCCATTGCCAAGGGATAGGGCGTTTCACCCTCTTGCCTCGATTTTTGACTTTTGCTTAAACAAGCATAGCGAATGATGCTACGCTCTAAATCTGTGGTGCTCAAAGCTCCACCAATAGTGCAAAAACGACAATTTTCTAGTTTTGACCACTATATCTAAACAGCGCTCAGCGGGACTTTATCTATGGTTCGAGATCTAGAACGGGTACGCCCAACTAGTCAATTTCCGGAAACAGCACCCACGGCTAATCCAGTTTTCTTTAGGACCTATAGCCGTAGAACCGACGGTCGGCGTGAGACCTGGGAGCAAGTCTGCGATCGCACCATTCAAGGCATCGCCAAACTGGGTAAGCTCACCGATGCGGAAGTAGATTTGCTGCGGCGGATGCAGTACCAGATTAAGAGCTTGCCATCCGGTCGTTGGTTATGGATTGGGGGCACCGACTGGATCGAAAAATCAGAAAACTTTTCCGGCGCTTACAACTGCACTAGCACTAACGTCATCGACTGGCGAGCCTTTGGCTTGATGATGGACCTGGCCATGCAAGGATGCGGAACTGGGGCGATCTTAGAACCCAAATACATCGATCGCCTCCCTGCCATTCGTAACCGCTTGAATGTCACCGTTTCAGGTGAAATTGGCACTACCCCTGCGGATCAGCGTCGCGGCACCACAGATGTCCAGATTGAAGGCAACCAAGTTCAGATCAATGTCGGTGACAGCCGCCAGGGTTGGGTCAAGTCCTATCAGTCTTTACTCGAACTCTCCAGCAGCGATCGCTTTTCTGGTGAAGTTCAAGTAGTTGTGAATCTCAGCGATGTCCGTCCGGCGGGTGAAACGCTAAAAGGTTTTGGTGGTGTTGCCAACCCAATCAAGTTGCCCGAACTCTACGATCGCTGCGCTACCATCCTGAATCGCGCTGTGGGCCGCCAGTTAAACTCCGTAGAATGCTGCCTCCTCATTGATGCTGCTGCTGTGACGATTGTGGCGGGTAATATTAGACGCTGCCTCCCAGAAGATGCGCTGGTTCATACTTCTCAAGGTTTGGTGCCAATCAAAGATGTCCAGATTGGCGATTTAGTCCAAACCCCCCTTGGTTTCCGTAAAGTCGTAAATAAATTCGACCAAGGATTCCAGGATGTTTATGAGATTGAAACCAACGCAACCTATCCACGGGCAACCCTCAATCATCGTCAAGCTGTTCTCGCTACTGCTAGCGGAGACATTACTTGGAAGCATGTAGCAGCTTTGGCAGAGGGCGATCGCCTTATGCACAATAACCAAGTGCTGCCTGGTACAGTTACGCATTTACCTCCAGATTTCACTGCAATTAGACCAAGCCAGAGCAGAACTGCTAAAGCTCTAACCATTCCTGCACTGACTCCTGAAGTGGCTTGGCTGATTGGCTTCACTCACGGTGATGGCTATGTAGCCCTAGGGCGTAACAAGCATGGCAAGCCCTACGGTCGAGTTGAATGGGCAACCAATGGTTTAGACACTCAACTAGTGTCACAAATCCAGGCCAAGTTGCAAGCTGCCTTAGCTCGCTTTGGTCTAACTGCCGAGTTAGGTTCAGTTAAAGGTGAAAACACTGTCAAATTTGTTTGCTCCTCGATTCGGTTAGCTGAATACTTCTATCAACACATCAAGCGTCCTAATACGGCATTAGAAATTCCCAGCTTCATTCTTCAAGGCTCCGTTGATATTCGGGCCGCTTACTTGGCTGGTTTGGTCGATAGTGATGGAGCTGTTAACAATCGTCCACCCCACCTCGTCACTACCGTTTATCGTTCGTTCGCTAGACAAGTAAGTGCTGTTCTCTCCAGCCTAGGGATTGCTGGCAGAATCACAATCACACAGCCCCAAAATCAAGGTTGGCAGGCAAAATACAATCTGACCATTCCAGCTCTAAAGCAACGCTACAACGCTTTAATCGCTCCGCACTCTGCCAAGGGTGAACTGCGGCAAGGCTTGAAAATGTATGGCTTTACTGTACCTGGTGCCTTGATGCGAGAAGCCTATACCTACAGCGAAATGCGATCGATGGGTTTTCAGGGAACTCGCACCGTCGATTCCAACTATGAGCGTTTCATGGTTGAGTCTGACGTTTCGCTCGATATTCCTGTCACTGTTAAGGGAATTGGCAGCTACGACCATGTTCAAACCTATGACATTGAAGTAGAAGAAGCCCATTGTTTCTACTGTGATGGCTACTTAACTCACAACAGCGCCGGGATGCGTCAAGGCTCTAGTGAAGATCAAGCTTTTGCTGTGGCTAAAGATAACTTGTGGCAGCAAGATGCTGAAGGCAATTGGCGAATTGACCCCGAACGGGATGCTTTGCGGATGGCAAACCACACGAGAGTGTTTCACCGCCAACCCTCTGAGCAAGAGTGTGTTGAGGCGGTTCGCAAGCAGTTCTACTCTGGAGAAGGCGCAATTCAATATGCACCGGAAGCGATCGCTCGTGCCAACTGTGACTTGCTCAATACTCCAGAGAAGCGAGAAAAGTTTTTGAAGCTCTATGAGGAATCAAAAGAATTCGCCAAGTCTTACTTGAAAACGCTCTTAATTGAGAGCAAGAGCGCAGACAAATAACAGTTTCAATAGGAGATATTTCATGTCAATCAATATGGATGCGATCGAACTTGAGCTAGAACACAGGATGTCCTGTTACGGGCTCAACCCGTGTGGTAGATAATTTTGCCTCACGTTAAAAACCCCGCAAAATCGGAGAACGCTGAGAGGCCAACTCCGAGGTAAGTAAAGGAATCAAAAAGCCTTTGCCACCGTACAGCGTAGAGAGTGAACCTAGAGTTTTAGTAGTAAAAAATTACACCAATAAAGCTCTAGAATATAATCTCTCCAAGAGTGCGAGGCTACATATGGTAAGCACCTTTTATGGCTAATCCGGTTTCTACAAAGGTTACTGTTTGAGATCCAGCTTGGAATATATCTATGCCAGATACTTAGACTATATGAACATTAGCTGGACTTACGAAAATCAGACATACACTCTCTCCAATGGAGTGAGATATAAACCAGATTTCTTACTTGAAACTGGGGAGTATGTTGAAATCAAAGGAACGTTCAACTTTGCTTCTGATTTGCCAAAAGTTCAGCAGTTTCAGTCTGAGTACAACGCAAAAGTTACTATTCTCCAAGAAAAGGATCTGCGGCAGCTAATCAAGCCTCTACCCTTTGTATTTGAGCATTTAAAGCAGGAATGGAAATCTCAGGCTAAAGTGCGGGGCATGAATAGCTTCGGTTCTAGAAACCCTATGTATGGTATTTCTCAATCCGCTGCTACCAAAGCTAAAATCAGCGCTAAAGCGAAAGCGAGATTTCAAGACCCTGTTTTTAGAGACAAGTTCATCAATAGCGAAAAACGAAAGAATCACCACAAATTACGTCAAGGTCGCAAAATTGGGCCTTTAGTTGAGAGAGTTTCTCTAACTTGTCTTTTTTGTGAAACTACCTTCGTGGTGATGCCTGGAATGGCTAAGCGAGCAAATAAAAAATTTTGCTCCTATCGCTGTTCTGTTAGTGCTCAACATGGTAAAACTGCTACTACTGATGTAGAAGTCAAGCAAACAGTGCTGGCGTTTGCCAAAATCCATGCAGATGAACTTTTCTCGGTCAAGCTAAACAAACTAAAATTGCTGTTTCAGCCTTTGTATAGTGCGATCGCTCAAAAGTACGGTATTCACGATATTCGTACTATTTGTCAGATGGTAGTAGGCTATCCCTGTAGCCGAAAAGAATTACTATTTCATCTCAGAGCATATGTAGAAAATGTACGCGGAACTACTACGAATCAAGAAGTAGTAGAACTAGGGGATAAAAAGCCTCTAGGATAACAAAAAATTTGGAAATTATCGGCTCAGATTTTCACTGCAATTTAGCGGAGGTACATCTTAATCAACTAGATCCTCACAATCCGCAGGAACAAGAAGAGGCTTTCACTGCTGGAGCACTTTCTGTTGCGGCGCTGTTGAACCATCAGTTTGTGGAAGAACGCTATCAATGGTCGCGGGAAGTTGACCCGATTGTTGGGGTTTCTTTCACAGGGCTGTTTGACTTCTTCGTCAGAGCCTTTGGCGTGGATTGGTTGCACTGGTGGGAAGCTGGTCGGCCCGATACAGTGGCTGGCTTAGAGTTCAAGCAGAAGGAGCAAGCCTATCTGTCGCGTTGGAAAGAAATTGTGCATCGGGTGGTGTGGGAATACTGCGATCGCCACGGCATCAAGCGTCCCAATCGCTGCACTACTGTCCAGCCTTCCGGCACGAAGTCACTCCTGACAGGGGCATCTCCCGGTTGGCACCCACCTAAAGCCCAACGTTACATTCGTCGGATCACGTTCCGTAAGAATGACCCCGTGGCCCTAGCTTGCATTGAGTACGGCTATAGTGTCGTGCCCTCGCAATCCGATAAAGACGAAAATGGCAACCTACTCAACGATCCTTTTGACCCACGGGTAACAGAGTGGTTGGTCGAAATCCCAGTCGAGGTGCCTTGGGCCAACTTGCCAGGAGCGGATCAAATCGCGATCGAGAAGTTCTCCGCAGAAGCGCAGTTTGACTTCTACATGCAGGTGCAGAAGCACTATACCGCTCATAACACCAGTGCCACGGTGGAGCTGCGAGAAGATGAAGTGGAGCCCTTGGCCCAACGGATTTATCAGGCGATCGCGAATCAAGAAGGCTACATTAGTGCGGCTCTCTTGGCTCGGTTTGATGCACCCTTCCCCCGTTTACCCTTCGAAAAGATCGATCAAGAAACTTACGAACAGTTGCAGCAAGGGGTACAGGCACGACGTAGAACTGATAACTTCTATACGGCCTTAAGCCGCTACGACTCTGGAGAAGCTACCGTTGAAGGCCCAGCGGGTTGCGATAGCGACAAATGCATGATGCCTGAGACAAAAAACTAGAGGAGCGTTACGCTAAGAGTGTTATTGCTGCTGTTAGTTTTGACAGAGCAAAAATCACTTTTTAATCTAGTTCTGCAAAAGGTTTAGTGTTAGGAGTACTTCCATGTTTGTTGATGAACTCACACCCATTTTCAAAGAATTAACTCGACAGCCAATGGCATTTCTAGGAGGATTGGTTTCTGGCGTTTTTCGGCTAAACCTGGCTGATGATCCAGTAAAGAGCTGGCTAGATCAACAAGCGGGTACTTCAACGCCTACTACGTTCAATCACAGCACCTCAAACGGTCGAAATAACGGTCCTCAATCCATTTCGATCGATTAGATTCATCAAGATTCTACAAAAAGAGAGTTAGATCTGAGTCTGGCTCTCTTTTTGTTATCTGAAGTCGAGATTAAAAGTCTGCTAAGTACTCTGCCGAGTCAATAAGCTCCATAGGAAAAGGGCAATAACTGCGCCTAAAACGGCTAGAAAGATGCCCCCTAAGGTGAGACTCGTAGCAACAAGTTGGAAAGTCCCTGTTTGTAAAAAGGCACCTAGACTGCCGCCGATCAGAGCGCCAATAATTCCTAAGAACATCGTGCCGACAATACCGCCACCTTGGCGACCTGGGTAAATGGCTTTCGCGATCGCCCCTACAAGTAACCCTAAAATGATCCAAGCAATAATATTCATAAGCTAAGAGCTTCCTGAAAATATTATTTTTATAGCAGTACCGATAAAGGTTAAGACGGGGTGCAGGGGTGAAACCCCTGGCTGGGGGCGAAGCCCCCACACACCCTTTGCCCTAAACTTGATGCGTAGCACTATACTAAATTAATTGAATTAACTAACACATTAGCGACTGCGATTTTGAGGGGCATCCGTCAGCAGATGTAATTTCGATTAGTGAAATTAGCGACTAAAAAGGAGTAGATACTAACACCTACTCCTAAGTCTTTTCGGAACGCCAATTTTTCTCTGATTGAGCTAGCTTAAACGTTAGGGATAAAAGCTTAGTTGTGGCAATCCTAAGGTTTCATTCCAGCCCATCATCAAGTTCAGGCATTGGACTGCTTGGCCTGCTTGACCTTTCATCAAGTTGTCGATCGCAGACATCACAATAATGCGATCGGTGCGTGAGTCTACCTCAACACCGATGTAGCAGAGGTTAGTACCACTGGCCCACTTGGTTTGTGGATATACACCGCTTGGCAGTATTTTTACCCAAGGCGAGGAGCGGTAAAAAGCCATGTAAATTGTGAGTAAATCCTCACGGACTAGACCCGGATCTCGCAGAGTTGCGTATACGGTAGACAAAATACCGCGAACCATCGGAATGAGGTGGGGCGTAAACTGCACCAACACTTCATGACCTGCCAAGTCACTACAGATCTCTTCAATTTCTGGGGTGTGGCGATGGCGTGCGACTCCATAGGCAGCGAGAGAGTTATCCGCTTCTGCTAAAAGGAGATTCGTTTTGGCTTGCCGCCCCCCACCAGAAGTGCCTGACTTGCCATCGATCACAGCAGTTTCAGGGACAATCAACCCTTGCTTCAATAAAGGAGAAAGTGCCAATAAGCTAGCCGTGGGATAACAACCTGGACAACCTACCAGTTGCGCCTCGGCAATGCGATCGCGATACAGTTCAGGCAATCCATACACCGCCGTTTCTGCGATCGCTTGGTCAGTGCGGTTTTTCCCGTACCAAATCTCGTAAGTTTCTAAATTGGAAAATCGGTAATCTGCGGATAGATCTAAGACCTTGCACCCTTTTTCCAACAATATGGGTGCCATTTGACAGGCTAGGCCATTTGGCAAAGACAAGAAGACAACTTGACAGCGTTTTGCAATCTGATCGAGATCAATCGGTTCGATGACTAAGTCAACTCGATGGTTGAGATGGGGGTAAAGCTCAGCAAACGCCTGCCCAGCACTGCTCTCTCCACCCAAATAAACAAGTTCAACTCCTGGATGATCAATCAGAAGCCGCACTAGCTGTACGCCGCCATAACCCGACGCGCCAATAATCCCAACGGGCACGCGTCCCACATCACCCATGATATTTGGCCTTTCTGAGGTTCAACAGTAAACGCTTAACTTTTGCTGCATTGTAGTACCTAAAGCGTCAAGTTGGTGTGCACAATTGCTGTGATTTTTTCAAGGAATTAGCGCTCCTGATCAGCCCAATCCCCTTTCGCTAATATTGAAGCTCTAGTATTAGAAATTACTGCTTTAACAAGTCGATTCTGGCGGCTTACCTAAGCTATTTGCACCACTCTGCCGCGCTAAACGGATTACAATCGAAACATAAGTAGGCTTCAAAAAACTTTACGGTGTCGTTACTTTGAGTTTCTCTGTGAAATCGCCTCAAACCGCCTCAACCCAACCTTCCAAGTTTGATGCTATTGATGCTGCTCTGGCTGACCTCAAGGCAGGTCGCGCCATTGTCGTGGTCGATGATGAAAACCGGGAAAATGAGGGAGATGTCATTTGTGCAGCTCAATTTGCTACACCTGACATGATCAACTTCATGGCGGTAGAAGCGCGAGGGTTGATTTGCTTGGCTATGACGGGCGATCGCCTTGATGAGCTGGACTTGCCCCTGATGGTTACGAACAACACCGATAGTAACCAGACCGCTTTTACGGTCAGCATTGATGCGTCGCCCCAGTTAGGCGTTAGCACTGGAATTTCGGCGGAGGATCGCGCTCGGACGATTCAAGTTGCTATCAACCCAGCCACTCATCCCGAAGATTTACGCCGCCCCGGACATATCTTTCCCATCCGAGCACGTGAGGGTGGAGTACTGAAGCGCGCAGGCCATACCGAAGCAGCAGTTGACTTGGCTCGTTTGGCAGGGCTGTACCCTTCCGGCGTGATCTGCGAGATTCAAAATCCTGATGGCTCAATGGCTCGGTTGCCAGAACTAATTGAATACGCCCGCACCCATCAGCTCAAAATTGTCAGCATTGCCGACCTGATTAGTTATCGCTTGCAGCATGAGCGCTTTGTAGGTCGAGAAACCATCGCAGAACTGCCGACAGAATTTGGCAACTTCCAGATCTACGCTTACCGCAACGCCCTCGACAATTCGGAGCATGTGGCGATCGTTAAAGGTGACCCTAGCCAGTTCGGTGACAAAACGGTGATGGTGCGGATGCACTCGGAATGCTTGACGGGAGATGCTCTGGGCTCCCTCCGTTGTGATTGCCGTATGCAACTCCAAGCCGCCCTGAAAATGATTGAGAACGTGGGCCAAGGAGTCGTGGTTTATCTGCGGCAAGAAGGCCGAGGTATTGGCTTAATTAATAAGTTAAAGGCTTACTCCTTACAAGATTTAGGGCTAGATACCGTCGAAGCCAACGAGCGATTGGGCTTTCCCGCTGACCTGCGAAATTATGGCGTAGGAGCGCAAATCCTGAATGACTTGGGCGTGAAGAAGATTTGTCTTGTGACCAATAACCCACGCAAGATTGCGGGCTTGAAGGGTTATGGCTTAGAAGTAGCCGATCGCGTCCCCCTCTTAATCGAAGCGACTCCCTACAACTCTACCTATCTCGAAACCAAAGCCACCAAGCTAGGCCACATGCTATTGCAGACTTACTTGATGACGGTGGCGATTCATTGGCAAGATCAGCCCAAATCTGCCACTGAGCGTTACGAGCGCTTAGAAAAATTGCGGCATTTGGTAGATGCCCATGACTTGTTGTTGCAGGAAGAAGCGCGTCCCGTCGCGATCGCCCTCTTTGGCAAACCTTCGCTCACGGTACATGTAGGTTTCGACCAAGCCAACGTGGCCACTGCCGATTGGTATCATCAACCCAGCCACCCCTACGTCCAAGCGATCGCCAGAATTCTGGATGATCTGGCTAGTTGGCCGCAAATTCAAAAACTTGAGTTTCTGATTTCTCCCGGCTCTGACCCGTTTAAGAGCTTGCAAGTTCAGCTAGATCGCCACACGTTTGCTTTGAGCCAACTGCCTTCAGCGGTCTGTGAGCATCTAGAAACTCAAATCATTTACAGTTTCTCGACAGACACTACTGCCGCCATTGTTTAAAGATTTTGTTGCTTGAAGATTCTGTTGTTTGAAGATTCCGCTGCTTAAATAGGAGATTAAATTCAGTGCATAGTTCGCTCAGCACCACTGGCACCTCAGCGATCCACGTTATTGGGGGAGGCTTGGCAGGGACAGAGGCGGCTTGGCAGATTGCTCAAGCTGGGATTCCCGTCGTTTTGCATGAGATGCGACCGGAGCGCTTAAGCCCAGCCCACCACAGCGAGCATTTGGCCGAGCTGGTCTGTAGCAACTCTTTTGGTGCCCAATCCAGCGATCGCGCTGCGGGTCTCCTGCACGAAGAATTGCGCCGTTTGGGTTCCATCATCATTGGTAAAGCCGATGAGCATGCAGTCCCAGCAGGTGGGGCTTTGGCAGTCGATCGCGGCCAGTTCAGCCAAAACCTGACGGAAACTCTGTCTAGTCACCCACTGATCGAACTGCGTCGAGGAGAAATTCACGAACTTCCGGCTGAAGGCATAGCGGTCCTCACTACTGGCCCATTAACCAGTCCCGATCTGGCAGAAGCGTTGCGGCACTTCACGGGGTTGGAGTACATGAACTTCTTTGATGCGGCCAGCCCCATTGTGACTGGAGAATCGATCAACTTTGACATCGCCTTTCGCGCCTCTCGTTACGATCGCGGGGAGGCTGCTTATCTGAACTGCCCCATGAATCGGGAACAGTATCTCCACTTCCGGCAGGAGTTATGCCAAGCCGAGCAAGCCGAACTCAAAGACTTCGATCGCGAAACCGCCAAGTTCTTTGAAGGCTGTCTGCCGATTGAAGAAATGGGCAAACGCGGGGAAGACACCATGCGCTATGGCCCCCTCAAGCCTGTGGGCTTATTCGACTCTCGCAAAGGCGACTTCCGCGCCCCAGAGAACCAAAGTCATCGACCTTACGCGGTGGTACAACTGCGCCAAGAAGACAAGGCAGGACAGCTTTGGAATCTGGTGGGCTTCCAAACCAATTTGCGTTGGGGTGAGCAGAAGCGAGTCTTTCGCTTGATTCCAGGGCTGGAAAATGCTGAATTTGTCCGCATGGGCGTGATGCACCGCAATACATTTATCAACGCCCCAGAGCTGCTATCGTCCACTTTGCAGTTCAAGCAACGGCAAACTCTACTCGCCGCAGGTCAGCTAGTCGGCACAGAAGGCTATACTGCTGCTGCTGCTGGCGGTTGGTTAGCGGGAACCAATGCCGCTCGCTTGGCTCGGGGTCTAGATCCGATTGCTTTACCTGCTACCACTATGATGGGTGCGTTGTTCGAGTTTATTAGCTCTGCTTCGCCTAAGCATTTCCAACCGATACCGCCCAATTTTGGCATTCTGCCTGAACTAGAAAAGCGCATCCGCAACAAGCAAGAAAGGTATGGCTGCTATCGCGATCGCGCCCTAGCTGATTTATCTAATTGGGGCACGCAACACCAAATTTCTCTCAACCAGTCAGAATGTTTGGCTAGCGTCTGAATTCTAGGAAATGAGCACTAGACATGGAGCGCGATCGCCAGATTTAGGCAGGAAGTCAGCTAAAAAGTGACGCGACTAACCTGAAAATCTGCTACTAGTAGTAGGTCGGTTTTCCTACCTAATCTTGCTCTGCTTGCCCTAACTTGTGTGACGTTGATTCAGCCCCTCAACCTTAATAGTCTTCGGGCTTGGCTAAATTTGGCCAAGTGGTTTAAGTGCGCTTTGGTTTTTAGCGTAGTTTGTAGTTTTTGGCTGAGTGGCCTAGCTGCCCCCACCTATGCAACACCAGTAGCACCGATTCAAGTCGCCCAAACGGTGGCTCAAGCTGACGGGGCGCTGGAAACTTTACAGGAGCAGCAAAAAGCCGTTGAAAAACAGCGATCGGAGATTCAGAAAGAGCGCGATCGCATCCAAAAGCAGGAAAAAGCTGCCAAGAATCGGATTGGTACTCTCCGCCAAAACTTGCAAGTGACCGATGTACAAATCAAAGATAATCAATATCGATTGCAGTTAGCCAAAAAGCAGCTCAAAGAATTGCAAGCGGATTTGGCGATCGCTGAACGCACCTATCAGAAAAGCCAATCGGCGACAGTGGCTCGCTTACGGTTCCTCCAGCGACAGCAGGGGAGCCAAGGTTGGGCGGTGCTATTGCAAAGCCAAAACTTGAATGATTTTTTGGATCGTCGCTACCGATTGAGAAAGGTTTATCAAGCCGATCGCAATGGTTTAGCTCAGCTAACTGCGGAGTCACGAGATCTCGTAGCTCAAAAACAACAAGTGGAACAGCAAAAAAATCAAATTGCTCTCCTCGCCCAACAACTGTTAGTGCAGCAATCAGAGTTGCAAGCTCAATCTCGCTCAGAGCAAGAGTTAGTGGAGCGCCTCCGTTCTGATCAATCGGCTTTAGAGGCCGCAGAAGCTCAACTAGCGCAAGATTCCGAGAACTTAACTCAACTGATTTTGCAGCGGGTGGCTGAGCGAAGAGCCAAAGAAGCAGCCGCAGGTCAAGGCAGCATTGTGATCCGGGGTACAGGTCTCATGAGCGTTCCCTCAGATGGCCCGATCACCAGTGGCTTTGGCTGGCGGACGCATCCGATTTTAGGCTACGAACGGTTTCACTCTGGAACTGATTTTGGGGCTGACTACGGCAGTACGATTCGGGCCGCTAATGCAGGGATTGTGATCTATGCAGGCTGGTATGGCGGTTATGGCAACGCGATCGTCATCGACCACGGCAACGACATCACAACGCTTTACGGGCATGCCAGCGAGCTTTATGTAGCTGAAGGACAAGTAATACAGCGCGGACAGGCGATCGCAGCAGTCGGCTCCACGGGGCTCTCGACTGGTCCACACCTGCATTTTGAAGTTCGCCAAGCTGGAGAACCTGTAGATCCTATGAACTATTTTTGACACCTGAGTGACTGCGCCAAAGGACCAACCCGAAAGACCAACCCTAAAAGACCAAAAGAAAAGAGCCTACCGTGAAGCAGGCTCTTTATTACTCTCTCTTACTTGAAGCTTTTTAGGTAAAACTTTGTTGCCGATTGTTTTAAAACCGAAATCTTGGTCTCAGGTTTAAACAATAGAAATCTAGAGGTCGCCCCTTCTCGCTGCCAGCACGAAAATGACAGCAGGACCAGCAAGCATAATCAGCGCTACGAAGGTAAGTTGCGCGATCGCCTCGAAGTTGATGTTGCCAGCGAGACCAGACAGAAAATCCATTTCTCCTCCCGAATAACCCAATGAATTGTACCTTGGGTTGGAATGCCTGAGGCTAATTTTACCTGTCAACACCCAGTTTTTTAAGGAAGTTTACAAAACTCTAAATACTCCCAGGTAAGGCAAAATCAGCCTGCCATCCGCTTGCCTAAAAAACCGTTAAGCTCATTCAGTGGGCATATAGTTTTAGCTTGGTAGTGATTTTGATTGGACACCTATTCAAAATCGCCAATACCCCCATTAGACCAGTTTCTAGAGACTTTGTAGATTATGCCGACTTGGCGTTGTGTCAAATATTGTGGGGCTTGTTGTCATCTTGACCCTAGCGATCGCCCTGATTTGGACCAGTATTTATCGGGAGACGAGCTAGCCCTTTATCTCAACATGGTGGGAGAGGATGGTTGGTGCATTCACTTCGACCACAACAGCCGTGAATGCAGCATTTATGACACTCGCCCTCGCTTCTGTCGGGTGCAAGCCGATGTGTTTCAAGATTTATACGATGTTGAGCCAGAAGAACTCAACGACTTTGCTATTGATTGCTGTGAGCAACAAATTGAAGCGGTGTATGGCGATCGCAGTATAGAGATGCTGAAATTTGAGCGCGAGATTGGCGTGATTCATTGATCTTTCGGGTAACCCTGCGCATAATAATGAAAAGAAAATGAAAATGAGTTGGCGCGTTACCTGTGCAATTATCCTCCCGCCCTACCAGCCTATCTGTCCCAGTTTTTCCTGCTACCCAGTCCTTGATGCAGCAACTGAGTGAGCCAGAACCTGTTCACACAACTCTAATTGAAAAAGTGGAATTGCCACAGCAGGCTAAGGCTCCGCGTATGTCTGAGGATCATCAGGAGCGTTGGCAAGGATTTGGAGTATTCTGCTCCACCTTCGTCACTATTTTTCTCGCAGAGTTAGGCGACAAGACGCAGGTAACGACGTTATTGATGAGTGCCGAGTCTCAGTCGCCCTGGATTGTGTTTACGGGAGCGGCATTGGCCTTGATTACAACGAGCCTACTAGGTGTGATTGTAGGGCGTTGGTTGGCAAATCGGCTCTCACCCAAAACGTTAGAAACGGCTGCGGGAGCGGCTCTGTTGGTGGTCTCTGTTTCCCTCCTATGGGATGTCGTGCATTTTTAGGATGTTAGCCCCGACAGATTAATTTCAAAGTTTAATTTCGAAGACATTTCGACCATTCGCGATCGCGGCCCTGCAATTTCTTAAAACCTTATGGATTGGCACCTGCTCGGACTGAGTTTCATTACTATTTTCTTGTCAGAATTAGGTGACAAGAGTCAAGTCGCCGCGATCGCTCTCAGCGGCAGCTCCAAGTCTCCACGGGCTGTATTTTTTGGGACGGCAGCAGCGTTGCTACTTGCTAGCTTAATAGGAGTCCTATTGGGCCATGGGGCTGCTCATCTCTTGCCAACTCGGCTGGTCAAGGCGATCGCGGCTTTAGGATTTGCGGTAATGGCAGTGCGGCTATTATGGCCTAGTGCTGATTTACTCCCCGATGCCGAAGAAACTCTAAACTAAGTGACTCCTAGGGCTGACAGGCACCTAAAGCAGAAGCTCCCGATCGGCTCAGGAGCTTTTTTGGCTAGAAATACAAAGTAAAGTTGCTCTGGGAGCAGGTCTTAGCGCAGATAGGACGCATTTAAACGCGATCGCGGTAGCAAAGATTTAACAACAGCCCACCGGAGACAAACTTTAGCAGTTCCAAAGCCCAATAGCTGCCGTGCAACTGGTTCATCCCCGCTGGGATGGCAATAGTAGTGTTAAACAAATCTAGTTCTAAACCTAGAGCGCTCATTTGAGGCGTGAGAGCATAGGTATACATGAGCGCGATCGCCCCCAGGATGCCAGCCAGCAGCACCCCTGCATAGCCTTTTCGACTGTAAACAGGTTGCATCTGACGCAGGACTAAAACCCCCGTCAACACCAAGGCGGCACAAAGTAATTCAATTCGGTTAAAAAGCCAGAAAATAGCGTATCCAGCAGCGGCAAATCCAGGTTGGTTCATCATGCCCGCTGCGTAGAGACTTGGCATAATCACCAAATCTAGAATAAGGCTACTGCTAAGCCAAAAAACTAACGTAAAAACTAAAACTGTCTGCCATCGAGGTCGCTGCATTACGGCATTGGGAGTGCTAAAACTATCTACGCTTGAATGCATAAGAATTCCTGGATGTACTTACCTTTAGCTTAGCGAATTTGGCCTCTTAGAAGTATGAAATAAATCGGAACTATCTCCTGTAAAAGTAGACTGATTGAACTATAGAGTTTCAGCTTATTTAAAGAAGTAGCCATGACGACAAGAACTGCTGAGTTTGCAACTCTCTAACTTCTACGAGGAGTCAATGTACTTGTCTGGTAAAGGGATACAAAACTAAATGAGTCTGGCAGCCTTCTGTCAGACTCTTTAAGAGTAGTCAATCAGGAAGTTTTTTTCAAAAGTGGACCAAAGCCTTCAACTTGCCAGATCTGCGAAAGGTTACAACACCTTCTTAATCACTGGAATAACCTATCACTCATCTACTACAGCTTGTGAGATAGACTCTTAAATACCGCTTAAGATACTTCAGGTGAAGCACTTAATTTTCTGCAACAGGCTTTACAAAAGATCAGCTGATTGTAAGGAAAGAAGAGCGAAAAACCAATCACAGATTGATGAGTTATGAGATTGGCGAACTGCTTATGGCTTACAAACACAGTTGCTTTTGTAAAGTCAGATCTAACATTGGAGAAAACATTCTGACTAGCGCAGGAGGCTAACCATTTCAGATCCTAGGAATTATCAATTGGATTGAAGAAGAGGAGCTGTTTGGTGCCTGAATTCACAATAGCATTAGGGTCTTAAAAGGGTGAGCTGTTTTGTGGAAATTCACGCCTGATTAAATTTAGAAACAACCCGTAAAAAAACTAAATATTGGCCCTCAGTTCTTGCTCTTGGCTCGTCGCGCACAGCAACTCTGATAACACCTGGTCTACAACTGAAGTAGAGAAGAGAAGAGAAGAGACAAAGCCAGCTATCTGGAAGTTGGTGGATCTGGGTAGGAGATGTGGTAATGGAGGCAATGAAAGGGATGACGGTTAGGTTAGGGATTTTGTTGTCAGCTGCTGTGGCAACTTGGGGCATGAACACGCCCTTTAGCCAGGCTGTAACCCTAGCAGATGGTACGGTTTACTTTGTGCAACCACCGCGCTTATTAAAGGCCACAACCACGCAAAGTGCTACCTATGTTTGGGGAGCCACTTATTATTTCACCTTAGATGTGCCAGAAACTGCGGGGGAACCTCTACAGAAGGTGACGATCGCGCAGCGAGAAGGGATTGATGCCCTGCGCTACGACCTGAAAGACACCCAAGCTTTTGTGGGTGAACCTAGAGGCAGGAGACAAGCGGTGGCCTTAAGTGAAGTAATAGGCGATCGCAAAACGCGGACAGTTTCAGTGACATTCGATCCGCCGATCGCTCCGGGGCAAACTGTGACGGTGGGGCTGCGTCCGGTCCGTAATCCCAACATTGGCGGGGTCTATTTGTTTGGTGTCACGGCCTTTCCCTCAGGCGAAAAGGCGCATGGGCAATTTTTAGGTTTTGGCCGACTGCACTTTTATGAAGCTCGTGATGCTGGGTTGTTCCGCGATCGCTGGTTTCACTAGACCTTGCTTAATGGACGGAGTTTATTTGAGATAGGTTCGCTTGCTAAGCTGAGCGAATTGAACCAAGCTGGCAGTTGTAATTTAATTTTGGCAGTGGTGCTCTCTCCCAAATTCGGGCTTAAAGAAACGGCAAGCTTTTTTCACCAATTCTCAGCTTTGTTGGATGCAGGGTTGCCTGTGCAGCAAAGCTTGAATTTGGCGGGTAAAGATTGCAGTGCTGCATTACAGCGCTCTCTACAGCAAGCTAGTGTCAATGTTGCTCAGGGGCAGGACTTGGCGACGGCAATGACCCTAAAGCCACCTGTCTGGAGCCCGTGGACTTTAGCTTTGATTCAGATGGCTGAGTACAGCGGTAGCTTAGCGGCAACTTGTCGCAAATTGGCGATCGCGGCTGAGCAACAGCAACGACGGGCCCGACTTTACCGCTCCGTGACCTTCATCAGTGTTGCGACTGTGATCAGTCTGCTGTTGCTGCTCGTAGTTCTACTGCAAGGTGGGCGTAACTTTTTAGGTCAACCTGGTTTTTGGGTCATGACTGGGCTGCTATTGGCGGTTGTTGGTGGCAGCGCTTATTGGTTCCGCACTCGGCCTTTGGAGCCGCTTCTGGCTACGGGTCTGTATCGATTCTTGGCTCAGTTACCTGTCCTCAAGCCGCTGCTGGAAGCTCAGAGCATGCTGTATTTTACCGAGCTAGAGCTGCCCTTGAGCTGTGGAGTGCCGCTGCTAAGCGCTTTAGAGTTAATTTGCGATCGCATCCCTAACCCAGAACTTGCTAAAACCTTGGCGATCGCGAGTCAACAAGTGGCACGAGGACAAACCCTCAGCCGTAGCCTACAAGGTAAGGTTCCAGCGATCGCGCTGCAAATGATTCGCACAGGTGAAGAAACTGGCAATTTAGACGAAATGCTGCAAAAACTAGCTGCTTACTACGAAGGGGAACTAGAGCTAAAGCTACGACAGCTTCAGGGAGTATTGCGGCCCTTGAGCTTATTGGCAGGTGGGGGGTTCGTGCTGATTTTGGGAATGCAAATGGTGCGATCGCTGCTTAATGCCTTACCGGGTTGACTAGCTGGCTTAAGCAACAAGTTTTTGAGCGATGAATTCCCATCCGCCAGATTTAAAGGACGAGCGAAAAATTTTCCACCGTGACTAAACCGTAAAATTACCCGTCGGGGGAGACGGTACGCTACATTAGCAGTTGGAAGAGACGACATCAGCAAAAGAATTTCTCAATCATGGTAGAACGTCCCATCAAGAAGTCTGAACGTCAGGTTGCAGACAATCCCAGTAGTGATGCAGCAGGGTTCCAAGGATCGGAAGCCTCCGATTCGGGTACTCGCAACTCTGAAGAACGACCTAGAAGTCGGCCTTCGCGCGACAAAGGTGACAGAAACGATAAAGGCAGCGACAGAGGCAGTGACAGAGGCGGCGACAGAGGCGGCGACAGAGGCAAAAGAAAAGGAAGAGGCAGAGATCAAGAGGACGATCGTGCCAGAACTCCGGTCAATCCTGCTTTGATGCGGGGGCCAAAACCTACTCAGCCTAAGCCGCCTGTGGTGCAACCAGAGCCAGAAGTAGAGGAAAATTCTACCGTTGAGGCAGATTCAGAAGTTGCAACTGAAAGTTAAGACTTGATTGATGGAGTTGAAGCCAGCTAGACCCACTTTCCAGGGTTAGCTGCCACCAGCAAGGCTGAATGTTTGAGAAGCTCAGGAGGGTTTGAATGAGTAAACCGTTAAACGCTGCTCTCTCAGAAGAGATTGCTCAGCGGCTTAGTCACAAAGCCAAAACCTCTTTCGACAATGCTTACGAAGCAGCCTTGCTGATTCCAGGGGTGACTTATGTGCAGGGGTTCCTCGTGCTTCCAGGTATACCCTATAAACCCATGGAGCACTGCTGGCTAGAAGTGGAGGATGCGATCGTTGATCCGGCGCTACCCCACTTAAATCGGGCTCCTGAAGAGATTTGGTACTTTCCCGCTCAGCGATTGAGCGTCAAGAAATTAAAAGCTGCGATCGAAGAAGCCAAAGAAGATTATCCAGAGGACGATCCGCTGCCTGTGTATGGAGCCGCCCCCTATGAGTATTACGGGGATGCGATGTTAGGGGGCAAAGACTATCTAGAGGCGTTTCAGGCAGCAGAGGCGAAGTGTTGGGAACTCAACCAGTCAGAGTTGGATCGCAATTAGCGAAGTAGCGATCGCCTCACCCTAACCAAACGTCGAGCCGTTCCAACCCCACATCGAGCCTCTAGCGTCGGCAAACTCAATGTAGGTGCGATTGGCAGGAATCCCCAAAGCTTGCTCAATTTGCTGAGAAAAATCCTGGCTCATGGCTTTGGTTTGTGTCGGTCCCATCGTACCTACGCTTTTGATCTCCACGTAGCATGTAGGGTCAGACGTACCTCCGAAAGTCATGGCGACCTCTGGCTCAAAAGCCGTCATCACATAAGATTCAGGCTTACCCGTATGTTTTGCTAGCCCAGCCGACAACTGCTTGAGTAAGCTGTCTACTTGAGACTTGTTTGGAGCAGAAATAGAAGTTTGAACCTTGATCAAAGGCATAGTGACAATATGAAAATTTTAAACTTCACTAGCTGATGAGCTGATTGTTTAGGCTAAGCCCAAGACTTAGCCCTCACAACCCCTTATCCTTAGCAATCAAAGCGTTAGCCACCGTATTGCCAGCCTGTGCTCTCTAGCAAGAGAGGCTCGCCTTCACGATGAGTACCTGCTGCAATCACTTCACCCACATAAACTGTGTGATCGCCATGCTCAACCGCACCCACCACTCGGCATTCCACATATCCCAAAGCTTCGGAAATGATTGGGCAACCCGTTTCTCCGAGGTAAAACTCGACATCATCAAACTTGTTACCCACTCGACGCTGCGGTTGAAAAAACTTTTGCGCCAAGTCCTTCTGTCCTGCTTCTAGGAAACTCAGAGCGAAGACACCAGTGCTCTTGATCATGGCGTGAGAGCGGGAGTCTTGTTTCACACAGTTGACGACGAGAGGGGGCTTAAAGGAAGCCTGCATAACCCAACTGGCAGTAAAGCCATTCACCTCTTCCCCTTCTTTGACTCCACAAATGTAGATTCCGTGGGGAATTTTACGCAGGATTGTCTTTTTCGCTTGTTCGTCTAGCAAGGGTCTATACCTGATTGGCACTACATCGCTCAGTGTATTACAGACTCATGGGAGGAAAACCACAGCCCAGTCCTAATCCGACTAGAATCCTACTGGCGGAAGAGATGATCGTGCTCTGGGTGGTACAGCCGCGATCGCGCTTGAGTCGCCGTTAGAGCAGGACTAATCACATAGAGCGTAGTCCGGATCAAATTCTCCTGTTGTGTCACCGATGCCATCTCACTCAGCGGCACCACCCGAATTTTTTCGTCAGGCCAGCCAACCCGAAAACATATCGCCACAGGCGTATCTGCGGCATAATGCTCCATCAACTTCGCCTGAGACGCTTCCACATGACGAGCGCTGAGGTAGAGACAAAGACTAGCCTTGTGTGCCGCCAAACCCGCTAACTCTTCCGCCTCTGGCACTTCAGTCCGACCGCTAATCCGAGTCAAGATAATCGTCTGTACCAATCCTGGCACCGTCAACTCAACTTGTAGCTTCGCCGCCGCTGCCTGAAACGCACTAATCCCAGGAATCACCTCAAACGGTACTTCTGCCTCCGCCAAAGCCTGCATCTGCTCATGCACCGCCCCATACAAACTGGGGTCACCCGAATGCAACCGCACCACCGACTTTTGCGATCGCACCCGCTCCACCATCAGCGGCAAAATCTCTTCCAGCGTCTTATTAGCCGTGCGAATTAGTTCTGCATCAGACCGTACCCCTTGCAAAATTTGCCGAGGTACCAAAGAATCCGCAAACAAAATCACATCTGCCTGAGCCAGTAGCTTCTGGGCTTTGATCGTGAGCAAATCTGGATCACCCGGACCAGCCCCAACAATATAGACAGCAGGCGCTAGACCAGAGCTACCCTGTGTTTCAGGAAGTTGACTGACAACAGAATTAGTATCAAGCGTAGTCATAAATTTCGATTGAGTCTTTAGTGCAGAGGAGTTAGCGTGGAGCCTCCCCATACATGAAGTTACTTCTGGAGGGGGTCTGGGGGACGCAGCCGTCCCTCAGCGGGGGGTTGGGGGCAAGCGCCCCCAAAGGCTCGGTTCTAGAGCATAACCGTAAAGACTTGATAAAGCGATCGCCCCAGAACTCAATCTATCCGGATCAGCAATACCACCGTGGGATTAAGGAATGGTAGATGCACCCTGATTTAGCCCTGGAAGCCATTTAGCTTCTGGGGTTTTTCTTGTTTGAATCCCAAATTCAAGGAAGATGATCCGATTCCTGGCGCAACTTACGATCGCTTTCCTGAACAGCCACCACATCAGGTAACGGACGATGCAATCGGTAGAGCCAAAATAAACCAATCAGCCCGATACTGATTTCCACCAAACTAATAATTTGAGCAATCCGCAGCGGGCCAATCATTAAGCTGTCTGTTCGCAGTCCCTCAATCCAGAAACGCCCCAAGCTGTAACTGACTAAATAAACCAAAAACAGCGTCCCCACCTTCAAAGCAGGTTTCCCTCGCAGCCCCCGGAAAAACAAGGTGATGAGAATTCCAAACACCATCAAATTCCACAGAGACTCATAGAGAAAAGTGGGATGAAAGTACGCCACATTCTCGTACCCTATAGGCCGCTGTTGAGGGGGAATAAACAGCTTCCACGGTAGATTAGTCGGTCGTCCAAACGCCTCTGAATTAAAGAAATTGCCCCACCGCCCGATCGCCTGTCCCAAAATCAAAGATGGTGCGACTAAATCTGCCAGTTGCCAAAACGAAACTCGTTTGATTCTGGCGAAAATTAAGCTAGCAACTAATCCACCCAAAATAGCGCCATGAATCGCAATGCCCCCTTTCCAAATGGCAATAATATCTTCCGGTCGTTGAGCATATTCCTGCCACTGAAACAGCACGTAATAAAGCCGAGCCGAGGGGATTGCAGCCACGACTAACCAAATAATCAGGTCGCCAATCAAATCTGGATCGACCTGGCGACGCTTGGCTAAGGCTTGGGACAAACTAACCCCAATCAGTACCGCAGAGGCAATTAAGAGGCCATACCAACGAATAGTGAGAGGTCCCAACTCAACTAATATGGGGCCTGGAGATTTGAACTCAAAGGCCATAAGCCCATAGCCGCTACTCCAGAGATGGGACAAAATTGGCAGATCCAAGGGCATGAGAATTTAGGATTCAGCTACAAACTTGATTTTATCTGCCTGAGTGCAGAATCCAAGTTGGGCTGCGATTCTCTAGTCCAAAATTTTGACTGCAAGAAGCATGAATTAAAAGCGCTGCTCAAGGCTATACAGGCCAATTGAGCTAGAATGAGAATCCTTGGGCCAACTGATTTAACGACATCGAAACGGGCCGATCGTAGCTGCGTGAGTCAGGGCTGAGAAACCAAAGTTCTACAATCAAAAGTTTGTCAAAATAGCAACTGCAATTATTGACAACACTAGTCGCTCCTGAAATTGAGAAAACGCATGGATAGAATTTACTCCGATCAACCTGTGGCACAGGCTATCACTGCTAGTCAATCAGGAACTGCGACTCCGATGCCAGCTGCGGTAGCTTCGTCTCCCCTCCTAGGTGCTTCGTTAGCAGAGCTAACAGAATGGGTGAAACAGCACCAACAGCCTGCTTATCGAGGGCAACAGTTACACCAGTGGATTTACCAAAAAGGGGTGCGATCGCTGGACGAAATTTCAGTCTTCTCCAAGCAATGGCGTTCCACGGTCGCTGATGTGCCCATAGGACGCTCAACGTTGCATTACCGAGCGGCTGCACCAGATGGTACCGTGAAATTTCTACTACGGCTGGCTGATGGTCAAATTATTGAAACCGTAGGCATTCCCACCGAAAAGCGTCTGACTGTTTGTGTGTCTTCTCAGGTCGGCTGTCCGATGGGTTGCGACTTCTGCGCTACAGGTAAAGGCGGCTTCCTCCGCAATCTGGAGCAGCACGAAATTGTCGATCAGGTTTTGACAGTTCAAGCAGACTTTCAACAGCGAGTTAGCAATATTGTCTTTATGGGCATGGGTGAGCCTTTGCTCAATGTAGACAATGTTTTGGGTGCGCTGCGATCGCTAAACGAGGATGTTGGCATTGGTAAACGTGCCATGACCATCTCGACCGTAGGGATTCCGGGTCGCATTCGGCGTTTAGCCGCTCACCAATTACAGACTACTTTAGCCGTGAGCCTGCATGCCTCTAACCAAGTAGTCAGGGAGCAACTGATTCCGAGCGCCAGACAGTATCCTTTGCAAGACTTGCTGGCTGAGTGCCGTGAGTATGTGCAGCTCACCGGGCGACGGGTTACGTTTGAATACATCTTGTTGGGTGGGTTAAATGACTGCCCAGAACATGCGGTGGAACTGGCGGAACATCTACGAGGTTTTCAGAGCCACGTTAACTTAATTCCTTATAACCCGATTAGTGAAGTAGATTATCAACGCCCTAGTCCACAGCGGATTCAGGCTTTTCTCAATGGCTTGAAACAGCATCATATTGCTGCGAGTGTGCGGCAATCGCGGGGTTTAGAAGCCGATGCTGCTTGTGGTCAATTGCGGGCAAAAAAAGTAGGAGCGATCGCTTAAAATCACTCCTACCGTAGTGCTGCGATTGTAGTGCGGCAATCGCGAGTGCAAATCTAATGACGGGCGTAGATGCCAGGGGCATAGGCTTCGATTACTTTGCCTGTGATTGTGCAGGTAATCATTAAATAATCACAAGTTTGGCATTGAGTTCGAGTCAAATGATCATCTGAAAGATGATAACGTTCGGCATGACTACCGCAATTAGGGCAACGAACAACTTGTAGGGTTTCTAGAACACGCATTTTAAACTCTCGCAGCTAGCTCAACAATTTAGGAGGAATGAAGAAGGTTCACAAACTGAGTTCGTGACTCTAACATTTTCGAAACAAAATGTATCGAAGCTTACTAAATTAATCAGGAATTAAAAGCGAAGAAGTCATCATCTCCTGACTCTTCTATTATGTTGGGATTTATGCGGATCAGCAATCAAGCTTTAGTTATATTTTAGATTTGAGATTTTGGGGATCGCCTACAGAGAGAGCGATCCCCAAAATGCTGCTATTAGCTGAAAGCGTTATTGATCTGAACCTACGCAATACGAATTTCTTTGATAATGACAGAATTTACTAAGTGAGTTTGAGAATTTCTTATGAGATTTTACTTATATTTATGAACTTTCTTAATGGCTTTCCTATGTATTAGATAATATTTTACCAAGGAAAAACACAGACTATTGTTACTAAAACTACAAAAACCTTCCAACTAGATTCCACCAAATTTCATTGGAAACTAATGGGATGCAGTTGGGGCATGGTTTTCCTAGAAAAAATAACTGCAAGAAACTGTAGAAGTAAACATAGGTTCTATAAGTCATCACAAATGTTTGACCTCTAAATCGCAAAACTTAGGGGCAGATTTAAAGGAGTGTATGAGCTTTAGGTTTATCTCAACCCCAAAGCGATCGCGTCAAATAAAGCTACTACTAATCATTAAAACTAAATTAAAAAAACGCATCTTTCCTAAGTAGGATTTAGGAAACCACAATTAAATGTGATTAACTTGGAGGCTGTTTACCTGGTTTGTAATAGACCACTAGAATTGGGGATGAAAGTAGTCATAGATTTTCTGAGCTAGCTGGGGGCCGATGCCAGGAACACGGGTAAGTTGCTCTGGCGTAGCTTCCCGGATGTAATCGACCGATCGAAAAGTAGCTAACAGTTCTTTTTGGCGATGGTGTCCCAACCCAGGAATATCCTCTAAGCAAGAGCGGCGCATGCGATCGCTACGTTGCTGACGATGAAAACTAACCGCAAACCGATGGGCCTCATCCCGAAGGCGACGTAGCAGTTGGACTCCTGGTTGCTCCGCTTCGGTAGTTAAAGGCAGAGATTCCCCTGGCAGAAAAATCTCTTCTCGTTTTTTTGCTAGACTCACCACGCGCAACTCCTCCAGCAAATTCAGCTCCCGCAGCACACTAACCACAGCCGAGAGTTGACCTTTGCCCCCATCGATCATCACTAGGTCAGGCCAGTCTGGATTGCCTACTCGTGGCAACTGCGGGTCAGCAGCATATTTACGAAACCGCCGACGAATCACTTCTGCCATGCTGGCAAAGTCATCCGAGTGCCCCGTGGTCACGGTAGGGTTTTTGATTTTGTAGTGCCGATAGTGTTGTTTGGCAGGTAAGCCATCCACAAATACGACCTGGGAAGCTACAGCGTCAGAACCTTGGATGTGAGAAATGTCATAGCCTTCGATCCGTCGGGGCATATCGGGGAGATCTAGCACTTCAGCGAGATCTAACATGGCTTGGGCATTGCGATCCGCAAAGCGTTGAGTTCGAGCTAACTCATACTCCGCGTTGCGCTCCACCATTTCAACCAGCTCGGCTTTGGTTTGACGTTGCGGCGCTACAATCGTGACCTTACGCCCTTTGCGATCGCTCAAGAACTCAGCCAACATGTCGCTTTCCGGCAGTTCGTGCTGCACCAAAATTTCTGCGGGGATCTCAACTGCATCTACCGTTTGGTAATGTTCTTCCAACACTCGTTCTAGAATCGCCCCTGGTTCTCCAGATTGAGCATCCGCGACAAAGCCTAATCGTCCTACTAAACGACCCGCCCGGATTTGAAATAGTTGAATGCAGGCGTGCTGCTCATCGGCGGCCAGCGCGATCGCATCACGAGAAATGGTGTCATCGGGGAGCGCTACTTTCTGGTCAGCCCCTAAAGACTTCAAGCCATTAATCTGGTCTCGGAGGCGAGCAGCTTGCTCGAAGTTCAAAGCTTCAGCTGCTTGATCCATTTGCGCCGTTAAGGTGTCAACTAGCTCCCCAGTGCGGCCTTGAAAGACCATCGCAACTTTCTGCACAGTTTTGCGATAGTCTTCGCCCGAAATCATTTGCTGGCAAACACCTGGGCAACGACCAATATCAAAATTGAGGCAAGGACGATCCTTAAACAGGGGTTGGGGTCGCTGCCGTAAGGGAAAGATCCGCTTCACGATATGCAAGGTGCTGCGGAGCAAATGAGTATCGACGTAGGGACCGTAAAACCGATCCTTCTCATTACCAAGTCGCCGCTTGCGAGTGATAAAGATGCGGGGATAGTCTTCTGACCAGGTAATGCAAAGGTAAGGATATTTTTTGTCATCTTTGAGCAGCACATTGAAATGTGGTTGGTGCTGCTTAATTAAGTTTGCTTCTAGCGCTAAGGCTTCAGCTTCTGTGTCTGTGACAATAAACTCGATTTCCGCAACCTGCCTCACCATCAACGCGATGCGAGGACTAAGCGACTGTAAATCCCGAAAATAAGAGCGCACCCGCGATCGCAGCTTTTTTGACTTGCCAATATAGAGAATGCGATCGCTCACATCCCGCATGTAGTAGACTCCAGGCTCCGCTGGAATCTCCTTTAAACGGATTTCGAGACGCTCAGGCTCTTTCAGCAGTGGCAGGACTTGAGAAGATAGGGTCACAGGCCGAATTAGAAAAATAAACGAACTGGGAACTATAGAGACATTCAAATCAGTAGGGACATCGCCCTCAAGAACTCTCGTAGTTGATTAGCGTTTCAATTCACCACTTCAAGACATGCACTCTCCAAGGTGAAGCTAATCTACATAGAGCTATTAACGCAGCTTGAGAGACCAGAGCTGCAAACCTGTGCAGATAGCGTCCTAGAACCTTGAGCCTTAAACTTCAATTCCTAAAGTTTCCGCCTCCGAGAAATATGGTTCCATATCTTTATTTTAGACCAGCTAGAAATCTTAAGCGAATCTGCTGATTCACTCTCCCCTCCGTAATCGCTATGATTGTGATTGTATTTATTGAAACCCTGTTACTTAAGTAGTAAGAATATGGAAATTGAAGAGTTTGAGTCACAAACTCGTAATGCAATTGATAAAATTCTAAATCAATTGCAAACGGCAACCCTGCTAATTGCAGAGTTGGAATCTCAAATTTCTGAAGCAGGAGCCTCAGTCCAAACTTTGAGTCACTTAGTTGAAACTTTTGTCATAGAACAAAGATCTAAGTAAATCCAGATTTAGCAGCAAAAGCTCATAGGGCCGAGTAGTGCAATTCCTCGGAAATCGCTTGTTTGAGTTGGTTAAGGTTGACAGGTTTGACTAAGTAGCGACGAGCCCCTAAACCTAAAGCTCGCCTTTGGTCAGCTTGAAAGGCAAATGCTGAAACGACAATCACAGGTACTCGGAATTCTTCTGGGCGCTGTTGCAGTTCTTCTAAAAGGGTATAGCCGTCAATATCTGGCAGCTTCAAGTCTAAGAGCACAATATGCGGTTGAAATTGAGCGATTGCCGTGAAAAAGCCAGCCCCTTCTGCCAAGCTGAGTACGTTGTAACCGCAGTAATGGAGATAGTCACTCAGTAACTGCCGATTAGACTCATTGTCCTCAATCAGCAAAATTTTGGGATTGCTTCGTCCTGAGTTTTCTGCACCACTGCTCATCTCGATTCTTCCTTCTCAATCAGGCGGACCTTGATATTGAAGCTGATTTTTAGTTGAAGGTTATCCAAGGATCTTAGTCAAATTAGTTACATCTTATTGTGCAGTTTATAGCATCTGCCCTCACTGATTAAAGCAAAGCTTTGTTAGAGGCAGTGTTTCACCGCTACTTCACAAGGTTTAACTTAGACTAAAGTATTTACTGAAATCGAAGCTTATTCGCGATAAAAGTTATTTAGAGAATTAAGCGGGTACTAATGGACAATTTCGCAAGCTAACCCTGTGAAATTAAGTGACTGCCCCACAAAATTAAAAAAGGGAGCGATCGCTCCCCCACTTTGATGCTAATTCAACTCATAGTTAGGCTGAGGTTCGGTGGCTTGATTTACGTCTAGCCATCAACATACCCCCAAGACCCAATAAACCAAGTGCTACCGAAGGCTCAGGAACTGACTCAGGAGTTGGCTTTGGTGGGAGTTCGCCTTGGAGCGTAACTTCATAGTTACCTGTATGGGAGTTAGTACCGTCTTGGGAAACTAGACCAGACTTGGTAGCACTATAGCTATACAAATACTTGCTATCTTGTCCGTTGTAGTTAACTTTGACTAGCTCACTGGCCTGAATCGTACCTGACAACCCTAATAGTGGGCCAGCATCGAAATGCCCTGCTAGACCAATTTGGATTAGTCCAGTTTGATCGTTTTGGTTAACGTAAGAAATGTTGGGGTCACTAAATCTTTGCAACCCTCCTGCTAGGAGAAAGGTACTAAATTTGGTTACATCGGGTGTGATTCCGTACTGGCTTAAAGTGGTGTTGAACCAGCTTGTCGCCAAGTTAGATGGATTGTAGAGTGAGGCGATCGCTGCGGATTTTTGGCCAGTAGGTGCCGCAGAACCTAGGACTGTGCGGAGGTTGGTAACACTACTGGCCCCCAGCCAATCTACGGCAGTTAAGCTACTGAGGCTAATATTTTTACCGTTGAGTTGGCCATCTAGAGTCTTGACTGCGCTGTAACCCAAGAAATTGTTAAAAGCGCCGAACCGTTGAACTAGAGTGGCTGCGGTGCTGGGGTAGAGAGAACTCGATTCACTATTAGAAAATAGCTCCACGTTGCCACTAGGAGCGCTGCTATTGCCATCTAGAGCGGCTTGTACGTTGTTAGCTGGGTCTACTACTGTCTGCCCATTGACGACTGTATAAGTGAGAAAAGATGCGTTGCCCCCTACTGTGGCATTGACGAGAGATGCGGCAGATGCAGGGGTACTCGCGATCGCACTGACAGTTGCGAACACGGAGGCTCCAACGAGTAGGCGTTTAATGCTCTTTACCATGTTGTGTGTCTCCACAAAAGATTTCTAGATAGTGTTCGAGCCCTGGAGCACCCAATTACAGGGCAGGTAGATCTGTGCGATCCAGAGCCAATAAAACCGATAAACTCAAAGGCAACCACTATTTCGTAGTTTTACTTGAGTATTTTTTGTTACTGAATCAACGCCTAGTCTAGAGAATCTGAGTACTCAAATAGGTAAAGTTCGCTGAGATTTTGTCCAAGCTTGGATAAAGAATTGCTTGTGGTTTTGGTAGTTTTTAATTTCTAACCCAGTAGGAATACAGAGGACCAGTAGCTTTCCTGAAGTCCATTGTTAGATTGATACCTTTGAATTTTTTCGGTCTGGACAACCAGGAGGGTGTAAACATCAAACTGCTTAGAATTTTTGACCTATTTAACCTATTGGTAGTACTTAGTAAGTAATCACGAACTGGTTAGAGGTGAGGGTTGGTTTGTTAGTTAAAGTTGCGATCGCCACGGCTGAGCCAGCACCCGTGCCATCTGCATCAAAGCTGAGAACTCCAGTACTGGTGTTGTAGACGAAGTTAGCGCTGGTACCCAATAAAGTAGAAGTAGGCGAAACAAGATTGATGAACACGCCTGTTGTGGCAGTGGTAGTGCTGAGAGGAATCCCTGCTCGCAAACCACCCCCAAATCCTGCTTCCGAGATATGGAACGTGTCGTCAGACGCAAAGTCGGTGATTGTGTCTCCGCCGTGGTTCGGTACTTTGTAGAGGAAAATATCGGCTCCCCCTCCGCCTGTAAGGCGATCGCTGCCTGCTTGACCTGCAATCACGTTAACCGTTGCATTTCCCGCAATTACATCGTTGTTGGCTGTGCCTGTATAAATGGGTAAGTAGGCATAGCGGCTAAACAGACCTGTTTGTTCGCTCGTGGTGTAAAACTCTGTATTACTCTCGCCAAAGGCGATCGCTTCTCCTTGGGTTTCGTTGGGCAAAGGGATTTCTATATTTGGTTGTCGCCCAAATAAGCTACTCCATGACTCGCCAGGAGTGCGCTGCCATAGAAAAGCGGTGTTGTATGTGCGTAGGATGAAGGTGGTGCGATCGCTGCTCAGAGCTGCACCTGTGACCAGGCGATCGCTTAAGGTTGTTCGTTGAGAAACGTCGAAGGTGCCTACTAAAGTGAGAGTTGAGTTAGTGGGATCTAAACTGCGACTGAAAATTTTGCTTTGCCCAGTGGTTGGGAATAAATCCTTGGTGATAATTAACAGCTCTTGTCTGTCTGAGTCAAAAATCATGGCCTCGCTATCAAACGAGCCGCTGGGATAGGCGATCGCCAAGGTTGCCGCCAAACTAACCGATTGGGCGCTAGAACTCGGTTCATTTACTACATAGATTCTCTGATTGGTGCGTGAACCTACACTTAAGTTTTGGTTGTTGCCGAAGTCGCCAATAAATAGATACCTACCTCCATTTGGAGCAGGTCCAGCGGTGATCTCCTCCCAGTCAACGTTAGTGGCTCCGGTAATATTGACTTGACCGATAGCTTTGCCTCTGTTGTCTACTGCATAGATAGCCGCCGTACCGCCCGAATCATTGTGGGTCCACCAAAAATCTCCCGCTCCTCGAACTAAACCCGAAGATTCGCCTAGGGTAGGAAATTTCCCGGTCGTATAACTGTAGTAGCCGTTAGTCGGTGTAATTGAAGATGGAGGATTAACAGTAATGGCAACTGTGCCTGTAGCCTTGCCACCGTAGCCATCTTCAACCGTGTAAGTGAAGGTATCTACTCCATTAAAATTGGCACTCGGCGTATAAGTTAGCGTGCCATCACTGTTCTTAATAACGGTGCCATTTGCGGCTGAGCTAAACCCAGTCAGAGACAATAGATCTTGATTTTTATCACTATCGTTTCTTAGCACATTGATAGTGGTAGCAGTGTTGGCAGTAGTCACAACAGCATCACTATTGGCAAGAGGAGCCGTATTGATACTGTCACGCCCTTCTAATCGGCCATAGTGGGAGAAGTGGTCAAATCCACTGATAAAAGCTCCGGTTGCAACTGCTCCAGCAACATCTGAGTTATGAGCTAAATAAAAACTTTCATTGAACAGAGAACTAGGATTACGCTTTTCAAACCGCCCATAGCGTAGAAAATGCTCGAATCCGCTACTGAAAGTGCCTTGAGTGACGGCTGCTGCAACATCCGTATAAGTTGCTAAATAGAAATTGTTGTCGAACAGAGAACCAGGATTGCGCTGCTCAAACTGACCAAAGTGTAAGAAGTGGTCCAAACCGCTGCTAAAGATTCCTTGAACTACTGCCGCAGCAACATCAGGATATTTTTGTAAATAAGATTGGTTGTCGAATAGAGGGCTAGGATTGCGTTGCTCCCGCTGTCCGAACTGCCTGAAATGGTCTAAGCCACTGGCAAACAATCCCTGAGCAACAGCGGCTGCGACATCTGTATAAGTTGCTAAGTAGAAGCTTTCGTTGAATAAGGTACTGATATCAATGCTCATAAACGTTAGCAAAGTCTTAAAAATACAAAAATTTCCTGTTCGTAACGACAGTGTAAGTATTACGTACGGAAAAAGGCATAAAGCTAGTATAGATTTTTACAGAGTATTGTAAGGGAAGTATAAAAGCTGGGCGATCGCTTGAGACGGTTAACCCAGCTTTCAGCAAATCAACGTAACCGGTTTTACAGGGCTAAAAGCGTGAAGCTTCAGGAAGCCTTGAGGAATTGAGCGATTCGCTCAACAGCGGTTTCTAAAATGCCTGGTTGATGAACTAAAGCAAAGCGGACGTAACCTTCACCCGATTTGCCAAAGCCAGCACCGGGAGAGGCGGCAACTCCGGTTGCCTCAACCATTTGAGTGCAAAACTCCATCGAATTTTGGCTCCAACGCTCAGGTAATTTGGCCCATACATACATCGTGGCGGTAGGCATGGGTACTTGCCAACCAATGCGATTGAGGGCCGTCACAAAAGCGTCGCGTCGCTGCCGAAAGGTTTCTAAAGTGACTTGAATACTTTCCTGAGGGCCTGTGAGAGCGGCGATCGCCCCATTCAAGATGCCTCGGTATTGGTTGAAGTCCACAGCAGCTTTCACCTGACGCAAAGCTCGAATCAGTTCGGCATTACCGATCGCATATCCAATCCGAAATCCACCCATGTTGTAGGACTTGGAAAGGGTAAAAAATTCGATAGATACGCTCTTGTTTGGGTCAGCTTGTAGTACAGAGGGTAAAGCTGTGCCATCAAACACTAAATCAGCGTAAGGAAAGTCATGTACTAAAACCAGGTTGTGCTGCTGGCAGAAGGCGACTGCTTCTTGAAAAAAGGATAGAGGCGCGATCGCAGCAGTGGGGTTGTGAGGATAGCTCAACACCATCATGCGGGACTGAGCCAAAACTGGAGCGGGAATATCTGCAAAAATAGGTAAGAAATTATTTTCAGCTAGCAGAGGCATGGGATAAATTTGCCCACTAGCTAAATAAACTCCTCCTGCATGAGAGGGATAACCCGGATCTAATAGGAGCGCAAAATCTCCGGGATCGAGCACTGCTAAAGGTAAATGAGCTGTGCCTTCTTGAGAGCCAACTAGAGGTAAAACTTCGGTTTCTGGGTTAACTGCCACACCAAACTTTTGTTGATACCAGGTAGCTGCGGCTTGGCGGAAAGCTTGAGTGCCATGAAACAGCAAATAACCGTGGGTACTGGTATCTGAGAGGGATTGAGCGATCGCCTCGACTACATGCTCAGCCGCAGGTAAATCAGAGGAGCCAAGCGACAAGTCAATCAAGTCTCGGCCTGCTGCTCTGGCTCTAGCTTTCGCCTGATCCATATCAGCAAACACATTCGATTGAAGGGGTGACAGACGCTTGGCAAATTGCATAATAACTTCGCTCTCAGCGATTGAAATCAATTCTGTTTGGCTAGCCATCTCAGGGATGACGGCTAGGAACCATAAGCTAGCTGCTGAGAGCTACTGATAACCCTACTTTGGCCTATTTGGGCAAGTGAGTTTCGAGCAAGTCAATCAGCTTTTGTTTCCCAATGGCTCCTTCAATTGAAGCCACGACTTCCCCATCTCTGAGAAGGATTAACGCGGGTACTCCCTGAACTTGATACTTCGCAACGGTTTCAGGATTGGGATCTATCTCCATTTTGACAACTTTGAGGCGATCGCTGTAATTAGTCGCTGCCCAATCCATCAAAGGAGCTGTGAGTCGGCAAGGGCCACACCAGGGAGCCCAAAAGTAAATGACCACAAGTTTGCTGGTTGGCTCAAGAGCGGTTGCTGCAAACTCAGCGTCTGAAATAGTAATTACACTGCCAGTCATGACGTTTTGGTTCTAATAATTACTTAATACTTTAAAACGAGGCCGACTGGTTGAGAATCAACTCGTAAATTCTTGGGAGCAAGTTAGAGTCTTTTTAGATCTCCTCTGGATTCTTCCCTTAAGCAGTAAGAGACTGCAACTCTGGCTCCCCTGTCTTATTTGTTCTTATTTGTTTGAAGTTTCACATTGTGTAGCCCCCTCAGTCCCCCAAATTTGGAGGAAGTAAGATTCCAAGCTCCCCCCAAAGTTGGGGGGTAGGGGGGCATGCAAGGAGTTTAGCAACACTATTTACAGAGTGTCTAACTGCTGTTTCAGCTTTTCCAATTCATCATCAACGGCTGGGTCTTGTGGTGTGGCTGTTGACTGACTAGATCCAGGCAGTGTGCCTATTGGAGCCTGGGAGCCAGCTATGGTTGCTTTCATCGCGGCAAGTTCATCCTCAACATCTCCGCCAGACTCTAACCGAGCAAACTGGCTTTCTAAGTCAGCCCCTGCTAACTCAGCGCTTGCCTGAGAGCGAGCCTCCATTTGCAGCACTTTTTCTTCCATGCGCTCAAAGGCACCCATTGCACTACCAGTGCTAAAATTGCCGACCACATTTTGCAGTTGCTCGTTAGCTTTGGCTGCGGCAGCACGGGCCTTCAGCATGTCTTTCTTGGTCTTTGCTTCCGAAATCTTGCTCTCTAAGCCAATCAAACTACGCTTCAAGGTATCAACTTGACCACTTTGTTGATCAAGCTGAGTTTTGAGAGTCGTAGCAGTTTCAGCGAAAGTTTTGCGACGCATCAGCGCTTCACGGGCTAAATTCTCATCACCCTTTTGTAGTGCTAATTGAGCGCGTTGTTGCCAGTTGTTGGATTCAGTTTGAGCCTGATTGTATTGTTGCTGACTGCGCTTTTGGCTGGCGATCGCACTGGCAACGGCTTGACGCAACTGCACTAAGTCTTCTTGCATGTCCAGAATCGACTGCTCCAGAATCTTTTCTGGATCTTCCGCCTTGCTGACCATGTCGTTGACGTTGGATCTGACTACTCGGCTAATGCGGTCGAATAATCCCATGACTCTATCTTTCCTTTTAGGGTGTGTGAGGTGAGCAACGCAGGCTGCTTACCTAAGCCTGCCTGGATTTCAAAGTTTTAGGGGGAATTAAATTGAGGCTATGTCAATAGTCTTAACATATACTAGCTAAATCCTTCCTCAAGCCAGAGCTAGAACGCTTCCTAGGGTTGGTGTGAATGATGAGAACTACACTGGCTAAAGGGTTGACTTCTGAAAGCAAAATATTTCTGCTTCCACTTTTGGAGCGATCGCACGCTTGGACTGGTTAAGTAAGTAACAGCCCCATTTTGGCACAAAGTCTAGCAGCTCGGAAAAGCCACAAGCGGTTCTCAAACATTAGTTACAAGCTAGCGAGCTAGAGGGCTGCCGTGGTGATGCACCAGATACCATTCCTGAGCCATGCACTCAAAGATGTTAGTTGCCATTGATTGAGCCTGAACTCTTTGGTTGCCAACTACTTGAAATAACTTTTCGAGCACCACGACATACGCGATCGCGCCGTTAACCTCGCTCCTAATCACCTCTACCTCAATTTCGAGATAGCTAGTGTTTTTGAAGATTTTCTCCCAAGAGCTGCCAATGGCCTCCCAACCTCGTAGAGCTAGTCGCCCTGGATGAATGCAGAGGCTCCCTGTGCCTTTAGACCACACTGCCTGCATTGCTGCCATATCTTTTCGTTCAAAAGCTCGGTAAAAAGCTTGATTGGCTGCCAATACTGCCCGATTGTCAGTCATACAATGCGACACCCTTGTAATTCCATATTCCTCTGCTCTGTATTACCTATTTCTGTGTTGTCCAGTTCTGCCTTAATGTCATGACTCCATTACTTAAGAGCTACTTTAACTGCTTGTTAGCTTCCATGAGCCTAGCCAGCAAGACGATTTCAAAGCGCTAGCGATCGCTGTAAGCAGCTTGTACAAACACTAGTAGCGAGTCTGATGCAAAGAGAGTGCCTGTCTAGGGACGCAAAAATCCACAAAGATCAAGAATTTAGTTAAATTGCAACGCAAACCGAAAACCTAACTAGAAACTAAGATTAGAATCAGGCAAAGCCATCTATTTCTTAACCCAGCTTAGTCTTGTGACTGTTAAACGATTTCTCCACCAAGCGACCCTAGCTCGTCGTTCTCATTTAACTGTTTTCATCCTTTCCGACGAAGCAGCTGCTTTTCAAGCTTATCGACATTTGCAATCTCACGGAATTTCTCCAGAGCATTTGGCGATCGTTGGTAAAGGGTATAGCAGTCCCGAACGCGTAGGACTTTTGAAGCCAATGCAGATCGCCACTCGTAAAGCCCAGGCTCTGGCAATTTTTGCTGGAACTCTCGGCTCTGCGATCGGATTTATCGGCACGCTATTCATCCATTTAGGTTTAGAGCTTTCCATCAACCTTAATCTACTACTCATAACCGTAGCGAGCGGTATCGTGAGTGGTTTTTGTGGTGCTGTGGTAGGAGCCTTACTCGGCTTACTGGGAGAAGGCAGCACATCTGGAATTTACCGCCACTACTTGAAGCAAGGGCGATATCTTTTGATGATGGAAGGATCTGAAAAATTGGTACGTCGGGGGCAGGAAATATTAAGCTACTACTCCACTTCCAAATCCTAATCAATCAAAGTTTAGGCTATTGAAGTAACTTCAGTATTCAAGCTGGATGAGTAATAGGAATTTTGAGTCCTCAGTAACTGTTTGACCGTTGTCAAAATAAATTCTAAACCAGCATCCTTAGCAATAAAAAAATCTGCCTCTGGGCAAAGTTGTCGGCCTAATTCCAAACTGTTTTTGCTGATGAATGCAGTGGCAAGAACCAAAATGGGTGGGTGGCTTAATCCCTGTTTAATTCGTTGAATAATTTCGCAGCCATCGATGTTTTCTTGATATTGGGTCGGTGGAATTGAGAAATCCACAATCACCAGATCGTATTGAGAAACTTTAGGAATTAGCTCACTAATAGAGTGAAAAGCGGAAACTTCAAAACTACCTCTAAGGAATCGTTGAACTGAAAAACACCAGTGCTCATCGTCATCTAGTATGGCAATTTTGTTCATTTAAACGGTCTAGTCTAATGAGTTTGTAAAAGAGTTTTCCTTAGCATCGGGTTCAAGACTACGTAATGTCAACCATCTGTAGCTTTTGTTTAAAGTTAGATCTGCGTCTCACTACCTACAACTTCGGCTTGGTAATCTCCTGATTTACCTCCCGTTTTACTCAATAAACGAATTGATTCAATTTGGATCGATTTTTCCAAAGCTTTAGCCATGTCGTAGAGGGTCAAGGCTGTGACGGAGACAGCGGTTAAGGCTTCCATTTCTACCCCCGTTTCAGCTTTGGTTTTCACTTCTGCCCGAATTTGATAACCGGGTAGCTGAGGGTCAGGCGTAAGCCAAACTTCGACTTTATGTAGTGGTAGAGGATGGCAGAGCGGAATCAATTGGGCCGTTTGCTTAGCGGCCATAATCCCGGCCAGTCGGGCTGTGCTCACTACATCCCCCTTAGGCGCATTACCCTCTTGGATTGCTGCCAGCGTGTCTGGACGCATGCGGACTTGGCCTACCGCGATCGCTTGGCGAACTGTGGTCTTTTTAGTGGAAACATCTACCATCTGAGCCTGTCCTGCTGAGTCCAAATGGCTCAATGGCTGGCTAGCGGCTGAATTTGGGCTTTCAGGAAAAAATTGTTGTGTCATTTGAGTGACTTGTGTTACTATAAATTCTTGTCGGGGGCTTGTAGCTCAGTGGACTAGAGCACGTGGCTACGGACCACGGTGTCGGGGGTTCGAATCCCTCCTAGCCCGTCAAAAAAGGGTAGGCTTAGTTGCCTGCCCTTTAATTTTTTTGGTGCGTTTGCTCAACTGCATAAAGATCGTGACCTCGACCTGAAGCGAATTTGAATGAGTAGGCCAGGTTTTTGCTAGATTGAGTGGCGAAAACGAGTAAACCTGCAAACGCGAGAATAGCACAAAAGCCGAATAAGCTCCGGTACCCGACTTGTTCGGCTACAGAACCGAAAATGGGGCCAGCGATTGCAATCCCGACATCAAAGCCGCTCACACAGAGCGCTAAAACTTTAGCTCGCTCTTGTGGATAAGATCGATCTGCCATCAGCGCCACCATCATCGGAATGAGTGTGCCTGCACCAGCACCCTCTATAAAACCCGCAACTAAGAAAACCTGAGCGCTATTTGCAGTCCATAGCAACAGCATGGACAGTGAGTAAAAGACAAGGCTCATACTGATGAATAGTCCGCGTCCATAGCGATCGGAAGCTCGACCTGTCACGAGACGAATCCCAAAGCTGGCGATCGCAGCGGCTGTATAAAAAAATCCAGCATTTAGATCAACTTTAGCCTCAGCAATATACAGCGGCACAAAAGTACTTAGCGTCCCAAATGCTAGACCAATCAGCAGCATCACTAAAGCTGGGATGCGAATTCGGGGGCTGAGTAATAAACGCCAAAACTGATTGGATGAATGACTGGAGATAGAATGTCCATCAACGAGGGGGCGATTGGGTTCGCGGACTTGCACTGCGCTGAGTAGCCCAATCAAACCCAATAGAGCCGATAAGAGAAATAAAGGGATATACCCTACCGCTGCTTGGATCAACCCACCTATAGCAGGTCCGATCGCTACACCGATTGGGTTAACCAAGCTCATATAGCCCACCAACTCACCACGGTTTTTCCCTGGCGAAAGATCGACGCTTAAAGCGCTATAGGCAGTCCCAAAAGCCGCAATGCTGACGCCATGAAAGGCTCGAACTGCAATCAGCAATGGGATGGAAGAGACGAACAAATAGCCGAGGGGAGCGATCGCAACAACCGTCATGCCAATCAACAACACAATCTTGCGACTGCGGTTATCGGCTAAATTTCCGAGCCAAGCGCGAGACAACAGCAAGCCAATGGCAAAGGCTCCCATCACAATGCCAATTTGTTGGCTAGTACCACCGATCTCTTGCACGTAGAGTGGCAGTGTTGGCAGCAAAGAAGCCAAACTACACCAAAATAGGAGTCCGGTGGCAAACAAAACTAATAAGTTGCGGCGAGGCTCAGGTGCTAAATCTGTAAAAGCTTTCAAAATATAGTTCCTTCTACCAATCCGTAGTTGCCCACGCTGGGAATAGAGCAATAGTCCCTTTCCCATGATGTAGAAATTTGTTACATTTTGTCATCTAGACTACAGATTGATTTATAGAAATTTGCCCCTGAGCGATCGCCTTGCAAGAAGCTAAACAGAGGCCAAATAGAGGCTAAACAAAAGAAAAATCAGAGCGTTATGCCCTGATTAATACAAATGTATGGAGTTTTTAGATAAAGACAAAATTATGCGGCTTGGCGAGAAATGATCTTTTCAATAGTAGCCTGGGTCTGTTGGAGCAACTGTTCTCGGCTATCGGATGCCTGGATCAGTGGCGGGATCAAGTTGCGAGCCTGTAACGTCATGTGAAGCTGGAGATGAGCTACATACTCGCTAAAGTCTTCGCGAGAGGAATAATTGATTGACTGATGTAAATGCGACTCCAAAGCGTTCTCCTTCCCTAACTCTGCGCCATCAATCGACATCAAAAAAGTTATCATGCCGTTAAGCTGATCTTTGAACTCTGCAATGAAGTGTAACGCTTTTCACAGTTATTTATTGAGTTGTATTGATCGAGTTGGAAACATTGACTAACCCATACATCCTGACCGTAACCCTACCGCTTGGGCAACTTGATGTCAGTTCTCAGCCAGCGGCCTACTTGGAAGTGGGCAGTGGTCCGACGCTGCTGCTGTTACATGGGTTTCTAGGTACAGGAGCTTGTTGGTTGCCTCTGATGGAGAAGTTGCGATCGCGCTATCGCTGCATCAGTTTAGATCTACTGGGTTTTGGAGAATCGGGTAAGCCTGCCATTCGCTACGACATTGCGACAGAGATCGCTTTTGTCCGACAGGTGGTGGAAGCGCTGAGCTTAGGTTCCTGTTACATCATGGGGCATTCGTTCGGCGGCTGGGTGGCAGCGGCTTACGCCTTGCAGTATCCCGATGCAGTGAACGGTCTGGTTCTGGCAGCAGCAGCTGGAATTCGAGACGATAGCTTCTGTGGTCGCTACGATCATTTGCGTCCGCTGTTATGGCCTGTGCCAGTGGTTGACTGGGGCCTACGTTTAGTTAAACCGCTGGCAGGGTTAGTGGGTCAGCAAGCGGCGATCGCGCAACTCAGCTGGTTTCGTCAGGAGCTGAAAGCTCAACCTGCGGCTCGTTCCTTTCTCTTAGATAGACTGCGACCCGAAGATGCGATTGATACAGTGGAGCAACAGATTCATCAGTTGCAAGTGCCCACGTTAGTCATTACAGGCGATCGCGACGAAACCATCCCGTTGTGGCATAGCCAAACCTATGCGACAGAAATTCCAAAAGCCCAGCTGTCGATTATTCCAGAGGCTGACCACGCTTTGCCCCAAAAATACTTCAATGAAATGGCAGAGTTAGTATTGCAGTTTTTTGCTAACCCAACTGATGCCATTTCTTCGAGTCCCTCCACGTGTTCTGGTTTGAGTGACTGACATAAAGTGATGCGATCGCTAATCTATTGCGCTTCGCAATAACCATTGAGGTCACTGACGAACCTACTTTCTTCCTGAGCTGTCTTTAACGCTATTTGAGTCGCAGACTGAGCCTTGGCTTGAATCTCCTTAGCTTGTGCCGCTCCAGCCCCTGTGGGTTGGGTCTGACGCAGACTGGCGACCGCATTGGCAATCTCTCGAGAAGATTGGGCCAAAGTTTGGTAAATTCTGGCAAAGTTAGTTTGAAATTCTTGCAACTTTGCATCCTGAACCTGTACCCCCTTGATCTCTTTGCTGAGTCCATCGAGATTGGTAGCTAGCTGATTCATCGCAGCAGGGTCATTGCCATTTATGCCCGAACTCGCGAGAGATTGTCCTTTATTAATAACGTCAATTAACTTGTTGCACTGGACAACTTTACTTTCCCCACAACTAGTCGCCAAGAGGGCCATTGCAGTAGTGCCTAAAACCATAACTGCAAACCTAAAAAAACGGCGCATTCACACTCTCCTCACAAGTCTAGTCTGCCAAACCTAGCAATCAATAATCAGGCAATTGAAAGCTGCCTGAGATGATGCACCGTAGTCTTAAGACAACCCTAGATCTCTGTCAGTGTCAAGTTACACCGTCACGAAGCGATCGCAAATAGCTAGCAAAAATAAGGGCACAACAACTGCGCCCCTAATCCAACTAAAGAATCTCTGCCAAGTCGCTTCACTAGTTTCCTAGCAACACCTGTTAAACCCTTTAAAAGGCAAAGGTTGTCCGAATCGTACCGATAACAATGTCATCGTTGGCACTATTATGATCAGGCGCAGTTAGCCAGATGATGCCTGGAGTGATGGAAATATTGTCATTAACTTGATACTGGTAAAAGGCTTCTAGATGAAGTGAAATATCTCGATCTTCCCCAAATGAGCCTGTAATTCCAGCGGGTAAGTTAGCAGCTAGAGCTAGAGCCACCGGGGTCGTTCTGATATCTGCATTAACCACTTTAGGCTCCATCCCAACAATAATCCCTGCTAAATTGCCTTCCTTCCCTAAGTCGGGGAAAGCAAGGGTAACAGCCCAGTTAACGGTTTCAAAATCGCCCCGTTCAAATAGTCCACCGACAGAACTGAGCGTGCGATTGAAAGTGTATCCTGCCCAACCACCCAGAACAAATTTCTGACTCAGTTGCCAAGAAAGTTCAACGCCAAAGGAGTTGCTAATAATGGGAATAGTGGTCGTTAAACCTTCTAAATTGTCGTTAGTGCCAAGAGATGATTCGTCAAACAGACCGCTGAGGAAAGCTTGAGGGTTAGCGAGGTTACTGCCAGTTCCAGTTTCCCGATTGTAAGCATGAACGAAAGTCAAGCCTATATTTAGGCGATCGCTAGGTTTGAATAGAAGCTGCGCCAACGTGCCATAGGCACCATCAAATAAACCACTCTTTTCGCTTGGTTCTGCGGCATCACTTGCCAAGTAACCCAAACTTAATTCCAAAGCATCGCCAAACTCATGTCTAATGCCTAAGCCTGCTCCTTCAACTAAGTAGTAAATGGGGTGGCGTGTTCCAAAGGCAGACAACGCTCCCGTCGCACCATCACCATCCAAAAAGTTCACGGTACTTGCAAAGTCATCAGCCGCTCCAGAGTTAGCAGCCAGCACAACTTCAGTGTTCTCTCCTAGGGGGAAGCTATACAACAAGGCATCAAGACCAACATCGTTGTCAGATTCTCCTGCAAATGCTAAATCTCCCTCTGGCGTTAATGTTTTACTCGATAAAGCCTCCAGACCCTCAGCTTGCAGTCGAGTTCTAAGTAAATCGCGTCCTGTAAAGCTTGTTTCTAGATTTAACCGCGTGCGGTGGCCCAGCGCTGTGCTTCTATCCACTTCCTGCCCCAACGCATTATCACCCGCAGCAATCCCTGCGACGGCAAAAACTGCTTCTCCCTCCAGCTTAGTGGTCGTCGAAAATTGGTTAGCTTCCAGCTCAGCAGTTCGAGCCTCTAAAGCATCCACTCGACCTCTTAAAGTAGCCAGTTCCGCAGAGAATTCTTCTTGAAGTCGCTGCAACGTCGCCAAGTCTTCTTTGCTAACTAGGTCAGCGGTACCTGCTGCAATCAATTCGTTGACTCGATCTAAGCAAGCATTCATCCCTGCGGCAAACTCATAGCGCGTTAAAGCTCGATTGCCCCGATAGGTTCCATCAGGATAGCCAGCAATACAGCCATAGCGCTCCACTAAGGATTGCAGTGCCTGAAAAGCCCAATCAGTAGGTTGAACATCAGACAACTGAGAGACAGAGGTTACTTGCTCAAGAGAACTTTCTTCAACCAATTCAGCTACATCCGTTGATGGTTGGACGAGTTGAGTAACTGAATGAGTAACTGAAATATCTCCACTAGTCTGCATACTTGCCAGAACTTCGCTCGCGATCGCAGAAGCCTCAACCGCCGTCACAACCCCGAAAACCAACGGAGAGATTAGTAAAGAACGACAGAAAGAAATTGCAGTCATTAGTATTATGCTCCTCACACCTGATTGTGATTCGTTAGCTCACACCTTTAGCAGTCCAGTAAGTTGCTGCCAACGACTCCTAATTAGCTAAAATGAACCTTTTTCTACGCAGGCACAATCCCCCACCTCGGCATAACACGATAGGGTCCAGCTTCACGCAGCCTTCGATTCACTGACATGATTTGGATATGTCAGTGAGAATGATAATCAAAATTATGACTTAAATCTCTATCGAGAAGCAAACTATGCCAGCAATGGGTTCATGGGGTCTAGCTCACCATGAACCCATGAACTCTCAAAGCACTCTACTTGTTTTCTGGGCGAGATTAAGATACCTGAAAAGCTACAATTCCTCTCCCCCGCAAGCTTTCCTGGTTTTTAGGGAGGAAATTTGATTTTGGGGGTTGACAAGTTGTTCTAGTTCTCGTTATATTGGCTAAGCGGTCGAGGGAAACGGGACGCGAAAGCGCACCGAATCAGTCGGCCCCCGCACCTAGAAAAAAGAATAGTTTGAAAGCCAAGATAGCACCCAATCCTCGTCAAAGT